>CAMDPA010000155.1 GCA_945903565.1 Devosia equisanguinis
ACGAAAGCTTCGCTATGATCACCCATGACTCACCCTCCTTGTGTGAGGCTCTGCCCGGCCAATCCGGGTAACCCTCGACCCCACATCGGGGGTGAGTCGCCTCGTTCGTGGAAGGGACATACAGTCTGGGTCAAGCGTAGCGCGACCCAGCCGACAAGAGGGGCCCTACACACCCCGCAACAACCGCTCCTCCAGCTCCGCATCGATCGGCAGATCGACCGGCTTGCGCAATTTCGCTGACAGATCGAACGCCTTCGTAAGCATGAGCCGGTTGTGCGCCTCTTTCACGGTCGCCGCATGGGTCTTCTGCCCGGTGGCGACTCGGTTGAGCCAGGAGTTGGTTTCCTCCGCCATCGGGCCAATCAACTCGCCGTCCAGCCAGTCGCCGGGCGGATAGCTGCCCATGAAGTCGACCAGCCGCCGCTTGTCCGGGTTGTACCCCTCTTCCTGCGGCGCGCTCACGGCCAGCACCATATCGCGATGCGTGTCGTCGATCGTCAGCACGCCCTCGGTGCCGACGATGCCGACCTCGAGCGAATAAACCGCGCCCGGCCATGTCACCGGCAGCGCCCAGGAAATGTTGGTGTGCAGGATGCAGCCGTCCGAGAACATGATCATGCCCGCGGTCGCATCGATGCCGCCGTACAGCGGCCCCAGCACCTTGTCGATCGAGCGCGCGTACAGCTCCACCGGCGTCTTGGCTTCGAGGTACCACATCGCGATATCCAGCGCGTGCGTGCCCGAGATCACCATCGGCGAGATCGACTTGGGATCGTTGGTGCGCTTATAGTTATCGATCGCCACCAGCCGGTTCATGAACGCGCGCGAGGTCACCAGCGTGACATCGCCGAGCGCGCCGGACGCGACCTTCTCCTTCGCGCCCATCCAGTTGCGCCGAAACCGCTGCGTGTAGCCGACGATCGCATCGACGCCCGCCTGCTCGATCGCGGCCATCACCTTGGCCGAATCCGCCAGCGTCGTCGCCAACGGCTTTTCGATCAGCAGCGGCATGCCATACGCCAATGCATCGAGGATCGGCGCGACGTGCAGATGCTCGTCGGTCGCGATGATAACGGCGTTCACCTCGGGCCGCTTGAGCAGCTCCTTGTAGTCCTGCGTGATGAAATCCGCGCCGATCTTCTCGGCAACGAAATGCCCGCGGTTGTGGTTCTTCTCCGCAATGCCGATCCATTCCACCGCCGGGTGCCGCATGGCCGTATCGCCACGGAACAGCCCCACGCGCCCCGCCCCGATGATGGCTAGACCGATCTTCTTGGACGATTTTGCGCGGGCCATCGTGCGGGCTCTCCGATGCATCTATTGTTGGCACGATGGATAGAACGGCTGGCGGCCCGGCGTCCATAGCGGCCTGCCCCGTGCGATATCCCATCTTCCCACGAGGCGCACCCTTGGTCTAAACGACGTGTGCTTGAATCAAAGTGCCAGCCAAGGGGCCCACTCCATACGCGCCTATTATTGCCACTTACCTTACCGTTGCGTTCCCGGAAGCCGAGTGAAGCGAGGCTATCCGGGATCTTGCCCCTTCTGAGAGGGGTGAAGACCCCGGATCTTCACACTCCGACCTATCGGTCGGATCGCTCGTCCGGGGACGCAGTGGAGGGGAAGTGCTTTTGCCTGCTAGAGTTAGCACGTATGGGACCGCCCCTTCAGACCCAAGGATCGCAGTATGGCAGCGCAGAAAGTGAAGCTCGGCATCATTGGCCTGGGGCGTTGGGCGCGCGTTTTGACACGGGCTGCCAAAACGTCCGACCAGCTCGAGATCGTCTCCGGCTTTACCCGCACACCCGAAAAGCGAGACGCCTTCACCAAGGAGACCGGCATTGCCTGCGCCGCATCGCAAGAGGCATTTCTAGCCGACCCCGCCATCAAGGGCGTGATCCTGACCGTACCGAACGAGATGCACTTGCCCGTCGCCGAGGCGGTCGCGAAGGCCGGCAAGCACGTCTACACCGAGAAGCCGATAGCCGACACGCTCGAAAACGGTCTGCGCATCGAGGCGCTGGAGAAGAAATACAACGTGCGCGTCATGGTCGGCCACAGCGCGCGGCTGCTGAAAGGCACGCGCCTTATCAAGCAGGCGATCGACGCGGGCGAACTCGGACGCGTCGTGTTCATGGAAGCGAACTTCTCCAACGAGCGCGCACTGGAGCTCGATCCCTCCCAGTGGCGCTGGTATCGCGACCGTGCGCCGGGCGGCCCGCTTTCGCAGCTCGCCGTGCACCAGTTCGACAGCCTGCATTATCTCGGCGGCGAGATCACCGAGGTATCCTCGATTGCCTCCAAGCTCTCGCCCGTAGGCGCGGAGGTCGACGACCAGTCGATGACCACGCTGCGCTTTGCCTCCGGTGCGCTCGGCTACGTCGGCGCGTCCTGGACCTCGCCCGGCATCTACTCGATCCGCGTGTTCGGCCAGAAGGGCCTCATGCACTACGAGATCGACTTCGGCACCTGGGATACGCCCTCGAAGCTGCATGAACCATCGCTGCTCTACATCCAGCGCGGCAAGGATGGCTACGGCAAGCGTGAAGTCATCAAGCTGCCCCCCGGCGACATGTTCCGCGACGAGCTGGAGCTGTTCGCCTCCGCCTGCGCCACCGGCAAGCTGCCCGAGCTGACCGCCCGCGACGGCAACGTCGCCGTGGCCGTGGTCAACGCCGCCCTGCGCAGCATCGACCGCAAGGGCCAGGCCGTGACGCTGGACGAGGTGATGGGGGAGGCCCGTCGCAAACTGGCGTAGGCGCCGTAGGGTGCAATAGCGCATGAGCGCGTATTGCACCGGCTGAGCGTAAAACGGTGCAATACGCCGAAGTCGGCTATTGCAGCCTACACAAAAGTATCGAGGACTCCATGGTCGCCAAAATCGCACTCGAAGAACACTGCATGACACCCGGGCTCATCGAGTACTGGCAGCCGACGATGACCGACGTGCCCGCCGCAGTGGCGGACAAGGTGCTCGGCCGCCTCACCGACTACTCAGGCGAGCGTATCGAGATCATGGACCGCGCCGGTATCACCCGCTCGATCCTCGCCATCGCCGGCCCCGGCGTGCAGGCCGAGCGCGATCCGTCGACCGCCGTGAAGCGCGCGCGAGAATCCAATGACCAGCTCGCAGCCCAGATTGCCAAAACGCCCAAGCGCCTCGGCGCGTTCGCACACCTCGCGGTGCAGGACGCCAAAGCCGCCGCCGACGAACTGGAGCGCTGCGTCAAGCAACTCGGCTTCCACGGCGCGATGATCAACGGCCACACACGCGGCCTCTACCTGGACGACGCAAGCGTCTATCCGCTATGGGAACGTGCCGAAGCACTTGGCGTACCCATCTATATCCACCCGACCGACCCCGTCGTTCCTGCCCCCGTGCTCGACGGCACCAAGGGCATCCGCCGCGCCACCTGGGAATGGGGCTTCGAAACCGGCAGCCACGCCCTTCGGCTCGTGTTCGGCGGCACCTTCGACCGCTTTCCGAAAGCCAAGCTGATCCTCGGCCATCTCGGCGAAACGCTGCCCTATCTGCTCTGGCGCTTCGACAGCCGCGCCAAGCTCTACGGCGTCCAGTTGAAGCGCCAGCCGTCCGACTACATCAAGGACAACATCTGGGTCACGCTGTCAGGCATGTACTCCGCCGAACCGCTGCAGTGTGCCATCGCCGCCCTCGGCCGCGACCGCGTGATGTTCTCCGCCGACTATCCGTTCGAAGACGCCGAAGGCGCCGGTCGCTTCATGGACTCGACGCCGATGGCTGAAGATCTGCGCAAAGCCGTGGCGCACGACCACGCGGCGAGGCTTCTTGGGCTAACATCGTAGGGCGGAATAGCGCAGCGTATTCCGCCGCTGCAACGGTGCCGGCGGGTTACGGCCAAGGGGCCTAACCCGCCCTACGCGAACGACCCGCCACAGCCCGCCCGCTCCCCGCGCGCTTGCGCTTGGCCTTTTCCACGTGCGCGCGAAACGCCTCCAGCGTCGCGTCGCTGACGTGATGCTCGATGCCTTCCGCATCGGCATCCGCCACATCCGCACTAACGCCCAGCGCCACCAGAAAGTCGCGCACCAGCCGGTGCCGTTCGCGCGAGGTGATCGCCAGCTCCTGCCCCTGATCCGTCAGGAAGATCGAGCGGTAGGGCTTGGACGTCACCAGCCCGTCGCGCTGCAGCCGCTGGATCGTGTTGTTGACGGTCGCGCTCGAAACGCCCAGCCGCTGGGCCAGATCGACCACCCGCGCCTCCCCCGTCTCGTCGATGAGATCGCCGATCAACTCGACGTAGTCCTCGGCGACCTCCGTCTGGTGGGCGTCGCGCACCCGCTTGAACCGCGCCGCCTGGCGGCTCGCTCCATGGTCGTGCTCGTTCGCGCCGGACATTCAAAGGTTCCTCGATCAGTTGAACGTCCCATACCAGAAATTACATTTGACAACAAGTTTAGCTGAACCTAACTTTAGCCGACTGCACTAATTTGCTTAGTAACGTATGAGGTCGAGCGAATGCGTGCCCACGTTTGGCAACGAAGCCTGCGCCCCACGCGCCGCGCTGGACTGGCGGTTCTGCTCGCGGCGTTCAGTCTTGCCGCCACCGCCAATGCCTTCGCGCAAGGCGCGTCGCCCGCCGGCAAGCAACTCCGCGTGGTCACCACGTTCACCGTGATCCAGGACATCGCACGCAATGTCGCGGGCAACAGCGCCATCGTTGAGTCGATCACCAAACCCGGCGCGGAGATCCACGACTATCAGCCCACGCCCCTCGATATCGTCAAGGCGCAGTCGGCCGGCCTTGTGCTGTGGAACGGCATGAACCTGGAGCGCTGGTTCGAGCGCTTCTTCGAGCAGGTCAAGAACGTGCCGAGCGCGGTGCTGACCGACGGCATCGAACCGCTCGGTATCCGCGAGGGCCCCTACACCGGCAAGCCAAATCCGCATGCCTGGATGTCGCCCAACAACGCACTCGTTTACATCGAGAATATTCGCAAGGCGTTGGCGAAGCACGATCCCGCCAATGCCGCCGTCTACGAAATGAACGCGCGGGCCTACGCCAACACGATCAGGGCGATGGATGCACCGCTCCGCCAACGTATCGCGGCCATTCCCGAGGCGCAGCGCTGGCTGGTGTCGAGCGAAGGCGCGTTCTCCTATCTGACGCGCGATTACGGCTTCAAGGAACTCTACCTCTGGCCCATCAACGCCGACGAGCAGGGCACACCGCAGCAGGTCCGCCGCGTGATCGATACCGTACGAAAGCAGAAGATCCCCGTCGTGTTCTCCGAGAGCACGATCTCCGACAAAGCCATCCGGCAGGTCGCCAAGGAAACCGGCGCGCGCTACGGTGGCGTCCTCTACGTCGACAGCCTGAGCGAGCCGCGCGGCCCCGTGCCCAGCTATCTCAAGCTGCTCGAGGTGACGGTCGCAACGATCGCCAAGGGTTTTGGCAAGTGATGCAAATGCGTGATGGCACGATACCAACGCTGACCGAGCTAGCACCTGCCGCCAACGCCTCGCTGTCGGTCGATGGCGTCACCGTCACCTATCCCAACGGCAACACGGCCTTGCGTGATGCAAGTTTCAAACTGGGCCCCGGCACGATCTGCGGCCTCGTCGGCATCAACGGCTCCGGCAAGTCGACGCTGTTCAAGGCAATCATGGGTTTCGTGCAGCCCAGCGCAGGCGCCGTCAGCATCTGCGATCTCCCCGCCCGCGAAGCACAGAAACGCAACCTCGTCGCCTACGTCCCGCAATCCGAGGACGTCGATTGGAACTTCCCCGTTCTCGTCGAAGACGTCGTGCTGATGGGCCGCTACGGCCGCATGGGCTTCCTGCGCCGCCCGTCCGCCAACGACAAACGCAAGGTCGACGATGCCTTGGAGCGGGTCGGCATGACCGCGTTCCGCAAACGCCAGATCGGCGAGCTGTCAGGCGGCCAGAAGAAGCGCGTATTCCTTGCCCGCGCCCTGGCGCAGGAAGGCGAATTGATCTTGCTCGACGAGCCTTTCACCGGCGTCGACGTCAAAACCGAAACCGCCATCGTCGAGCTGATGCGCGCGCTGAAGGCGCAGGGCCACGTGATGCTCGTTTCGACCCATAACCTCGGCAGCGTTCCCGACTTCTGCGACGAGGTCGTGCTGCTCAATCGCACCGTGCTTGCGGCTGGCCCGACCGCTACGACGTTCACCCAGGCCAACCTCGAGCGCGCATTCGGCGGCGTCCTCCGCCACTTCCGCCTCTCGGGCAACGCACTCCACGACGACGACGACAGCCGCAGTGTCACGGTGCTCACCGACGACGAGCGCCCGTTGGTGTTCTACGGCGACCACAAATCCTCCGACCAGCCGGTGCCGCGCACCGGGGCCGCGGAGAAGAAACCATGAGCGAGCTCCTCGCCCCGTTCGCCTACGAATACATGCTGAAAGCGATGTGGGTATCGGCCCTGGTTGGCGCCACCTGCGCGTTCCTGTCGGCATACCTGATGCTCAAGGGATGGTCGCTGATGGGCGACGCGCTCGCGCACTCGATCGTGCCCGGCGTCGCCGCCGCCTATCTGCTCAAACTGCCGTTCGCGGCCGGCGCATTCATCGCCGGCCTCGTCGCGGCCCTCGGCATGGCGTTCGTCAAGCAGCAGACGCGATTGCGCGAAGATGCCGTGATCGGCGTCGTGTTCACCTCGTTCTTCGCCGCCGGTTTGCTGATGAGCTCGCTCAATCCGACCGCGGTCAACATCAACACGATCGTACTCGGCAACATCCTCGGCATTTCCGACGAGGATGCGATGCAAGTCGTAATCGTCGCCACCGTGACTCTGGCGATCCTGATCCTGAAGTGGCGCGACCTGCTGGTCGTATTCTTCGACGAGGCCCACGCACGCACGGTCGGTCTCAATCCTCTCGCCCTCAAAGTTTTGTTCTTCGCACTGCTCTCGGCGGCAACCGTGGCCGCCCTGCAAACCGTCGGCGCGTGCCTCGTCATCGCCATGGTCGTAACCCCCGGCGCAACAGCCTATCTGCTCACCGACCGCTTTCAGCGCCTGCTGGTGATCGCGGTCGCGATTGGGGCTTCGACGAGTTTTCTCGGCGCATACCTCAGCTTCTTCCTCGACGGCGCGACCGGCGGCGTAATCGTCGTGTTGCAAACCCTGGTGTTCCTGGCCGCTTTCGTGTGGGCACCAAAGCACGGCATCCTCGCCTCGCGGCGCCGGGCGGCCTCGACCGAGGAGTCCGCTTGAAATGCGCGCGCTGATCGACGTCTTCGCGGTGCCCCTCAGCTACGGCTTCATGCAGCGCGCCCTCGTCGTGGCCATTCTGGTCGGGGCGGTCTGCGCGGTGCTGTCCTGCTATCTCGTCCTCAAAGGCTGGTCGCTGATGGGCGACGCCGTCAGCCACGCCGTATTGCCCGGCATCGTGCTCGCCTATCTGCTGGGCTTGCCGCTGGCTGTCGGTGCGTTCGCGGCGGGCCTGGGCTGCGCGGGCCTCACCGGCTATCTCAAGGCCAACAGCCGCGTGAAGGAGGACACGGTGATGGGCATCGTATTCTCCGGCATGTTCGCGCTCGGCCTCGTCATGTTCACGAAAGTCGACACCGACCAACACCTCAATCACATTCTATTTGGCGACATGCTCGGCGTCAGCGTCCGCGACCTCATCGAGACCGCGATCGTCGCCGGCGGCACGCTGGCAATCGTGCTGGCCAAACGCCGCGACCTCCTGCTCTATTGCTTCGATCCCCAGCATGCCCGCGCCATTGGATTGCCGGTGACCTGGCTCCACTACGGGTTGCTGGTGCTGCTCGCACTGACCATCGTCGCCGCGCTGAAAGCCGTCGGCATCATATTGGTCGTGGCGATGCTGGTCGCCCCGGGTGCGATCGCGTATCTGCTCACCAACCGCTTCGAACGTATGCTGGTGATAGCCGCCACCGTTGCAATCTCCTCGTGCATCGCCGGAACCATCATCAGTTTCCACATCGATGGCGCCACGGGGCCGTGCATCGTACTGATCCAGGCCGCCGTATTCGTGGCCGCCTTACTGCTCGCGCCCAAGCACGGATTGTTACGCAGCAAAGCCGGCGCCCCCCGCAGCGATCTCCGTCCATCCATGGACGCCCGGTAAACCGCCGTAGATATTCGTTTCAACTCAATTTCGGCGGTGCCGTGCATTCCATGAAATGCATTGGATGCCCCCTGCCGTTAATCAGTAGAACGTCGAATTCTGTCGCCGCCCAAGCCGATTTGGTAAGCATTTTCAGCCACTTTCAAGGCTTGCCAATCAACGGTTGTGTTTGGAGTACGTCGATGGGATTGAATAAGGCCGTCGTATGCGCCGGCGTCGCCGCGCTGGGTCTGATGGCGCCCGTCGCCGTCGCCGTCGCCGGCGATCATGGCTGCCGCAGCGTCGAGTGCTACCAGCAGGTTAAGCACCCCGACGTTTACGCGACCGTCGCTCGCCCCGTCGTCCTCGAGCCCGGTCGCACCGAAGTCATCCGCCACGCGCCCGTCGTGATGGACCGCGTCCGTCGCATCGAAGCGATCCCCGGCCGCTTCAACGTCCAGCACGTCCCCGCGATGTACGGCTCCTACACCAAGACCGTGAAGGTGAGCCCCGCCCGCACCATCCACGAGCACGTTCCCGCGGTTCGCAAGGTCGTCCACCAGCACGAGGTCGTTCGCCCGGCTTCCTACCGCTGGGAGCATGCGGTCGACGCTCACGGTCGCGTGACGAAATGCAAAGTGTTGACGCCAGCCGTAACGCGCACGGTCGCCCGCGAAGTCGTAGTCGCCCCGGCCCAAACAGTAGCTCGCGTCATTCCAGCACAGTACCGCCAGGTATCGCAGCCGATGTTGCTGGCCCCCGCCCGCACCGTTCAGAGCTATCAGCCGCCGGTCTACGCCTACGTCGCCGAGCCGATGATGATCCGCCCGGCCACCAAGCAGGTGATCCAGCATCCCCCGGTGATCGGCATGCAGCATCAACACGTGCTCGTGCAGCGCGGCGGCTACGGCTGGGCACCGGTTGGCGGTCATCACGGCCGCCACCACTGATACGACGGCGCAAATTTGATCTCGAAGGCCCTGACGCATCCGCGCCAGGGCCTTGTCATATTTCCGCCGCGGTGGCTTCCCAGCATCTGCATCTCAGTTTCCAGATCGAGCCCCTTTACGCCGCCGCCGGGCCGTGCGACGCGTGAGCCTGAGGGGAAGGCTACGGGGGTAGCCAATTGAGGTGGCCATCTGGCCGATGCGACTCGTGCTTGATCTCGTCAATTTTGATCACCAGTGTCGCGCTCAGATGCGCCCCTGGTAGTTCAGGCCGTGTAACCGCGAACCGCGAAGCGAGGCCATGCGTAATACAATCGCCGTGATGAACACCAAGGGCGGCGTCGGTAAATCGACGGTCGTTCTGGCACTCGCCGAGACGCTTTCCGCGTTTCATGGCAAGAACGTGCTGATCATCGATTCAGATTCGCAGGCCAGCGCCAGCGCCATGCTGATGACGACGGCCAGCCTGTTCAAGCTGCAGCAGGACGGCCTGACTCTGGTCGATTATCTCGTCAAATCAACGCTCAACGACGAGAAGACGGACTGGCCGAAGTTCGTCGTCCGCGACGTGTCGGACGTCGACGACGCACGCTCGGTCTACCTGATCCCCAGCGACATGGAATTGACGCTGCTCGAGCGCGAGGTATCGAAGGGCGGCCACCACGGCCGGCTGCGCGCCAACATCAAGGGGCTGATCGAGGCGGTGCGCCCGGTGTTCGACGTCGTGCTGGTCGATTGCCCGCCCGGTCTGTCCGTGCTGACCGAGTGCTGGCTGCGCGAAGCCGATTTCCACCTCTCCCCGACCAAGCCCGACTATGTGTCGATCTGCGGCCTTGAAGTGTTCCGCCGCTTCAAGTCCCTCAATCCGGAGATGGGCTTCGCCGAAAACATCGGCGTTCTCATCAGCATGAAGGACAAGCTGTCCTCCTCCGACGAAGAGTATCATCGCTGGCTGGCGCAGAATGCCGAGAACCACTGTTTCGATCAGCCGGTCCCGCGTTCCAACGCCCTCCAAGACGCGGCACGGTTCTCGACCCAGCATCGCTCGTACATGGCAAAGTACCCTGGCGACGCCGGCAACGCGATGCGTGAACTGGCCAAGCAGGTGCTGGAGCGCATCAGCACGTCCAATGCCAACGCAAAACCAGATGTGGTTGAAGCCGCGCAATAGCGCGACATCGCCCGGCACGGCAGCCACGCATTCGGGCCAGCCCCACCGAGGTCAACTCACACTCGATTGAGCGAGTGTGTCGGCGCACGGCGTGCCTAAACGCTTTGTTTACCAAAGTTCCCCTATCGTTACCGCGTGGGCGTTACTGGCCACTGCCGGTGCGAGGCCGCACGCGTTGCTGCCGCGACTTTCCTTGACGGGTGCCTCGTGGAGCAGAATTCTCGCAGCCCAGAGCCTGCGCTCGTGGCAAATCATGCCGCCGATGGAACCACGCTCGCCGGCCCCTGGGCCGATAGCTTGTGCAGCGCCCTGTTCTTCGCCTCCGGCTTTGCCGCCCTCAACTATCAAATCGCCTGGCAGCGCTCGCTGTTCGGCTGGTATGGCGTCGACCTCGACTCCGTCAGCGCGATCGTCTCGATCTTCATGCTCGGCCTCGGCGTTGGCGCGCTCGCGGGCGGCTGGCTCGCCGACCGCTTTCCCGCCAGACGCATCTTCATGTTCGCGGCCATCGAGGCGATGATCGCCGTGTTCGGCTTCTTCAGCCTCGACGTGATCGACGGCGCCGGCGCGATGTTCGCCAGCCAACCGCTGCCGGTGATCGTCGCCCTGACGTTCGCCGTCTTTCTGATCCCCACCTGCGCGATGGGCGCCACGCTCCCCGCATACCTATCCCCTTGCCTCAGGTCCCTCAAATTCAGCGCAATTGTATGGTCTACCGGCGACAACCAGGAGTTGGCGCCATGACACAGCATAAGTCGGATGATCTGTGGCGGGATTTTCCCAAGACCGCCGCCGAGTTCGAGGCG
>CAMDPA010000156.1 GCA_945903565.1 Devosia equisanguinis
CTGCGCAAGGGCGCGGCCCGCACCGTGAAGGCGCTGATGAAGCTGATCGGCCGCCTCATCAAGACGTTTGCACCCGACGAGTGCGCGAACTACTTTCGCCACGCCGGATACGGGTAGCGACCCAGATCAGGTGGAAAATGCTCTAGAGAAATCATTGGCTTAGTGTGGCGTTCATCGCGCCATAGTTGATACCACGCTAGCCGCAACATCGATCAACTATGGCGCGACGCCACACTAGCGTCGTTGGCTTGACCCGGCCTCGTGCAGGGGCGATTGCAATGTAGAGAAACGGGGGCGCCGCCAGCCATGGCGGCACTCCCGATCGATGTTGGCGCAACGCTGACTAAACGAGAAATCGCGTCGTACGCTCGCAGATCAGAATTCCATTCCCATTGGGAGGGACATGTAAAGTCGACAAACTTCTCACTTGTGGCCGCCCTACCCTTGGTTGCCTACATTGAGAGAACTGTCCTTTTCTCTCCAGGAGCCGAGCGTGCCCACTCACCATCGAACAATCGCTGCAAGTTCCATCAAGCCATCACCTGACCTTTACGATGAACTCGATCCCTCCCCTCGCCTGCTGATGGGGCCGGGGCCGGTCGATCTTTATCCGCGTGTGCTGCGTGCGATGTCGGTGCCGATTCAGGGGCAGTTCGACCCGCAGTTCACCGGCTACATGAACCAGACGATGGCGCTCTACCGCCACGTCTTCCGAACTGAGAACCAATGGACGTTCCTGATCGACGGCTCGGCGCGGGCTGGCATCGAGGCCAGTCTCGTCTCGTTGTTGGCGCCGGGCGACAAGCTGCTGGTGCTGATGTTTGGCCGCTTCGGTCATCTGCTGGCCGAGATCGGCCGGCGCGTCGGCGCCGAGGTGATCGAGCTCGAGACCGCGTGGGGTACGGTATTCGATCCCGCGCGCGTCGAGGCCGCGGTGAAGCAGCACCGGCCGAAGGTCGTCGCGACCTGCCAGGGCGACACCTCCACGACGATGTTGCAGCCGCTGGCCGAGATCGGGCCGATCTGCCGCCGGCACGACGCGCTGCTGTATGTCGATTGTACCGCTTCTCTAGCGGGCAATGCGTTCGAAACCGATGCATGGCAGATCGATATCGCGTCGGCCGGACTGCAGAAGTGCCTGTCGGGACCGCCGGGCTCAGCGCCGATCACGCTGAACGAGCGGGCTGCCACGGCGATCAATCACAGGAAGCACGTCGAAGCCGGTATCAAGACGCCCGACATCGTGGAAGGCAACGGCCCGATCATCCGCTCGAACTATTTCGATCTCGCGATGCTGATGGACTACTGGGGGCCGAAGCGGCTCAACCATCACACAGAGGCCGCCAGTATGCTTTACGCGGCACGGGAGTGCGCGCGCGTGGTGCTGGAGGAAGGCATCGACGCGGGCGTTGCCCGGCACGTCGCGGCGAGTGCTGCCCTCCGCGCTGGCTTGGAGGCGATGGGCCTCGAGTTGTACGGCGACGCCAAGCACCGCATGGCGAACGTGACCGGTGTCGTGATCCCCAAGGCGATCAAGGACAGCGAGCGCGTGCGGGCGCAGATGCTGAATGATTTCGGGATCGAGATCGGGACCTCGTTCGGGCCACTCGCGGGAAAAATCTGGCGGATCGGCACAATGGGCCACGTTGCGCGCAAGACCAACGTGCTGCGGTGCATTGCGTCGCTGGAAGCGGTGCTGCGGCGGAACGGCTATGCGGCGCCGGCGGGGGCAGCTGTGGACGCAGCTTACGCGGCTTATGGCACGACCTGAGCGGCGTTGTGGTATGGTGCCGTCCCGAAGAACCGCGAGACCGACGATGAGCCGCCCACGCCTGAAAGACAGCGAGCAGATGACGATCGAGGAGTTCCTCGCCTTCACCGAGGAGCGCCCGGACGGCGAGCGCTGGGAATTGATCGAGGGGATAGCGATCTTGAATGCCTCGCCGACGGATTATCATCAGACGATCACAGGCAACATCCACGGTCTACTTTGGCTACACCAAAGGCAACAGAACGTGACCTGGATTCCGCTGCTCGGCGTTGGCACCCGCGTCCCTGTATCCCCTAGAAGTCTTCCGCAACCAGACCTGATGGTGAAGGGCGCGGCATTGACGGGAACACCCGTTTCCGATGAAGCCCTGGTGCTGTTCGAGATCCTGTCGAAAAGCAACACGAAGTCGGACCAGGCATGGCGCAAGCGCGTGTACGCAAGTATCCCGAACTGTCAGCACTATGTGACGGTCGCGCAGGGCAAGCCGCTGGTCACCCGGTTTGATCGCGTCAGCGATTGGGACAAGACAGAGCACACACGCATCACTGATGCGCTCGACTTGCCCGCGCTCGGCGTATCGCTGTCGCTGGCCGAGATCTATCGTGGCACACCGGTCGCCACGTCATGAACAACGCAGGAATCGTAATGCCGACGAATAAGCCTCAGCCGCCAGTTCCAACACCCTCCCTCCTCACGCGCCCCGTGAAGGTCATCAACGTCGGGCTCGAGCGTTTCGCGACGGAACTCGAAGGGCAGAGCGTGCCGGTCGTGCAGGTCGAGTGGGCGCCGCCTGCGGGTGGCAATGCAAAGCTCGCGGCGCTGCTCGCCAAGCTCGGCAGCTAGGGGGACCGCGTGGAGAAGATCGAGAAGGCCAACGCGGAAACGTTGCAGCGGATGCTCGCGGGCGAGCCGGTGCTGGTCGACTGCATTCCGGCGGGCGAGGCGATCCCGGCGCTTGAGAAGGGCTTGATCCTGCATTCGGGTCCGCCGATCGAGTGGGCGCGGATGTGCGGTCCGATGCGCGGCGCCGTCACAGGCATCGCGGTGTTCGAGGGCTGGGCGGCCGATCTCGCCGACGCCGAGAAAAAAGCCGCGGCGGGCGCGTTCCGTTTCGCGCCGAACCATCACTATGGCGCGGTCGGCCCGATGACGGGCATGACGACACTGTCGCAACCGCTGCTCGTCGTCGAGAACAAGAAATTCAGGAATCGCGCCTACTGCGCGATCAACGAAGGCCTCGGCAAGGTGATGCGGTTCGGCGGCAACGACGCGGAAGTGCTGGGCCGCCTCGCCTGGATGCGCGACGAGCTCGGTCCCGCGCTCGGCCGTGCGCTGCGCGACATGGGCGGCATTCCCTTGAAGACGCTGATCGCACGCGGGCTGTCGATGGGCGACGAGATGCACCAGCGCAATATCGCGTGCTCGAGCCTGCTGCTGCGGTTGCTCGCGCCCGCGCTGGCGCGTACGTCCAAGGACACGCCGCCGCTCGAACGCTGCCTCGACTTCATCGGCCGCAACGATCAGTTCTTCCTCAACATCGCAATGGCGATGGGCAAGGCGATCACCGATCCCGCGCGCGGGATCGAGGGCTCGTCTGTAGTCACCGCGATGTGCCGCAACGGCACCGACTTCGGCATTCGCGTTTCCGGCACGGGCGACACGTGGTTCACAGCGCCGGTCGAAATGCCTGATGGCCTCTACTTTCCCGGCTATTCCGAGAAGGACGCGAACCCCGACATGGGCGATAGCGCGATCGTGGAAACGATCGGCCTGGGCGGTTTCGCGATGGCGGCGGCGCCTGCGGTCGCGGGCTTCGTTGGCGCGGGGCCGGCGTCGGAGGCGGCCAACTTCACCCGGCGCATGGGGGAGATTACCGCCGGCGCCAATCCGGAGTGGACGATACCGTCGCTCGATTATGCGGGTGTGCCGACCGGCATCGACATCCGCCGCGTGGTCGAGACGCAGATCGCGCCGACCATAAACACCGGCATCGCGCATCGCCAGCCCGGCGTCGGGCAGGTGGGTGCGGGCGTCGTGAAAGCGCCGATGGCCTGCTTCGAGACGGCGCTCGTCGCGTTCGCCGAAAAGATGGGAGTGGCCTGATGGCGATCGCAAATCAGGTTCGTAAGGGCTTCTATCTCGACAGCGTCGCGTTGATGCGGATCCAGCGCGCGTTGACCGCGCTGCCCGGCGTCGAAGAAGCGGGTCTGATGATTGGCACGCCCGCCAACAAGCAGATCATGCGGGACGCGCGCGTGCTGGCGGATGCGGGCGAGGCAGCAGGGCCCGGCGATCTCGTGATCGGCGTGCGCGCGAAGGATGCCGCGGCGGCGGAAGCGGCGCTCGTGGATGCCGCGCGTCAGCTCGATGCACCGCGCGGGGTGGCAGGCGCGGGGGCTGCGTGGCGGCCGCGTACGTTGCGTGCGGCGCAACAGCAGATGGCGGACGCGAGCCTCGCGCTGATTTCGGTGCCGGGGGATTTCGCGATTGCGGAGGCGCGCAAGGCGATCAATCGCGGCCTCGACGTGATGATCTTCTCCGACAACGTGCCGTTGGCGGACGAGGTGGAGTTGAAGCGCGAGGCGCGTGCGCTCGGCCGGCTCGTGATGGGGCCGGACTGCGGCACCGCAATCATCGGCGGCGTGCCGCTGGCGTTCGCCAACGTCGTGCCCCGAGGCGACATCGGCATCATCGGCGCATCGGGTACGGGCATCCAGGAGATATCGTGTCTGATCGCGCGCGCGGGGCGCGGGATTTCGCACGCGATCGGCACCGGCGGGCGCGATTTGAAAGCAGAGGTCGGCGGGATCACGACTCTGATGGCGATCGAGATGCTGGATGCCGATCCGGCGACGAAACATATCGTGCTCGTATCGAAGCCGCCTGCACCGGCTGTGGCCAAGGCGGTGCTCGCGCGTATCGGCAAAAGCGCAAAGCCCTACACGGTGTGCTTTCTGGGCGGCGATGGCGCTGGAATGCCCGGCAATGCCACGTTTGCGCTGCTACTCGACGATGCGGCCCGGCTTGCCGTGGGGCGGCCGATCTCGCGGTCCAAGGGCTGGCGGGAGCCACTCAAGGCGCGCAAGGGTTTGGTCCGCGGTTTGTTTTCCGGCGGCAGCTTGTGCGCGGAAGCACAGGTCGTGTTTCGCAATGCGGGCGTAGCGGCGGCCTCTAACGCTGCTATTCCCGGTGTCAGCGCCTTCGACAAGAGCTGGACCGGTCACACGCTACTCGATCTGGGAGAGGACGAGTTCACGCGCGGCAAACCGCATCCGATGATCGAGCCGTCGGTGCGGGACGTTTGGCTGCACGAGGCGCGCAAGCATCCCGATACCGCTGTCGTGCTGATCGATGTGGTGCTGGGCTACGGCGGCCATGCCGATCCGGCGGGGCACCTTGCACGCGCGCTCAAGTTGTCGGATCGCGACGCCTATATCGTTGCTTCGGTGACAGGCACGGACGGCGATCCGCAAGGCTTTGCGGGACAAGTGAGAATTCTCGAGGATGCCGGCGTACTTGTCGCGGAATCGAATGCAGCGGCGGCAAGGATAGCGCTCGATCTCATCAAGACCACGGATTGACCGGAGGGCTCTGATGCCCCGTAGCGATGCAATGCCCAGCCGTATCGTGATCGCAATCGGCGGCAACGCCACGCACCCGGAGGAAATCGCGGGCACTGCGGGCGAGCAGAAGGAAATCGCTGCGCGAACGGCCGCCGCGTTGCTGCCCTTGGCGCTTGCAGAAAACGAGCTTGTGCTGGTCCACGGCAATGGGCCCGTCGTCGGCAAGATCCTGATGCGGCAGGCGTTGACGCGGGATCGCGTGCCGCCGATGCCGCTCGACATCTGTGTGGCGCACAGCCAGGGCGGCATCGCGTACCTGCTGATGCAGGCGATCGAAAACGCGCTGCGGGAGGCGGGCAGCGAGCGGCATTGCACCTGCCTGTTGACGCAGGTCGAGGTCGATCCTGACGATCCCGCATTCGCCAATCCGACCAAGTTCGTCGGCGCGTTTTTCGACAAGGCGCATGCCGATGCCATTGGGGCTGAGCTTGGCTGGTTGATGAAGCAGGACGGTGCGCGCGGGTGGCGGCATGTCGTGCCGTCGCCGCGGCCGAAGCACGTTTGCGATATCTCGCTGGTCAAGGTGCTCGCGCGGCGCGGCAACATCGTGATCGCGGGCGGAGGCGGCGGCATTCCCGTGGTGCGCGGCCCCAAGGGCGTCCGCAACGGCATCGAGGCGGTGATCGACAAGGACATGACATCGGCGCTGATGGCCAACGTGCTCGGCATCGATACGCTGATGATTTTGACAGCGGTGCCGAAGGTGGCCATCGACTTCGGCAAGCCGACGCGGCGCGATCTCGATCGCGTGACCTTGCGTCAGCTGAAGGCTTATCGCACGGCGGGGCATTTCCCGCCGGGCAGCATGGGGCCGAAGATCGACGCGGCAATCGGCTTCATCGAGGGCGGCGGCGAGCGCGTGATCATCGCCAAGCTCGACGATGCGATGCCGGCACTCGAAGGCAAGACGGGAACGCATGTCGTGGCGGATGACGAGTAGCGCGACGACGATGAGGCTTCGCGTTGCACGGATGGGTGGACATGCCGCGCGCTTTCTGACATCGCGCAACACCGCGCGCATTGCCGCTGTGTTCGAGCGCAGTCTCTACTTCGAAGCTGATGGCGCGTTCTGCTGCGTCGGCACCGGCGGCATCGGTAATGGGCCGATCAACGCGGTGATCGAGGGTGCGCAGACACCGAGCTGGCTGCGCGGCACTCAGGTGGGGCAGCACGTCGAGATCTCTGGCGCTTGCGCGCGTTGGCCCGGTCACAGGCTGGAATTCGCGCAAGCCCAGCTCTGGCGGCCGGAGCCTTGGCCGGAAATCGCCAATGCGTCTGGCTTGCAGTCCGCGTTGGCTTGCGTCGACACCATTGCCGCGCGAGCTGCGCCGCCGGAAGGTCTGTCGCGGTGCGCGATCCTTCCGACGTCGAACGATGGTGCAGCCAGTCCACTCGACCATCTCGCTGTGCCGCGCATCAAAGCACTATCGGATTGGATTTTCGCGCGGGTTGACGTCGAGCATCAATCGGACAATAGCCCAGCGCCGCCGGTGGATCTGTTGGGACTGGGGCCTGGGCTTACGCCGTCCGGCGACGACGTGCTGTGTGGCGTGTTGATCGCGCTCGATGCCATCCGTTCGCTGGGTGCGGCAGCACAGCTAGAGCGCTTTCCAGTTGACTTGAATCGGCAACGCACACCGGGCGCCGTAGGTTGGGTCAAGGTCACTGGCCGCGACCCAACATTTCCTGGCATACCGTGGATGTTGGGTCGCGCGTCATCGCGGAGCGATGCTCCGCAATCGACGCTTGACCCAACCTACGCGGAAAGCGCTCTAGCAGCAGCCATTCAAGCCGCTGCACCGACTGCGACCTCACCACTGTCGGCCGCTTTTCTGAAGGCCGCCGCAGAGGGGCAGGGCAGCGAAGCCCTGCACCGCTTTATCGCTGCTGCGATTGCCGCCGACCTCGCTGCCCTCCCCGAGATGATCGCCGCGCTCGGCCGCATCGGCCATACCTCCGGCTGGGACGCGATGGGGGGCGCGGTGCTGACGCTCAAGGCTGCGGCGAATGCCGATCGAGCGCGGCAATCTCCTTGACGAGCTTGGAGGTGATCGACGCGCCGAACGCCTCGAACCCTTCCGCTGCCAACGCGAACGCGCCGGGGCCGCCAATCACGTTGTTTTCGAAGTAAGCGAGCAGACCGCCCGGGGGATGGGTGTGCATCGGGCTGGTCGGCAGCGGCACCTCGGACAAGATCGCCAGCCCATTGATGGTGATGCCCTTGGCCAGCGCCTCGTCGCGTGCCTCCAGCAGGCTGCGGCCGGCGTTGCTGGTGCCGTCGCCGGAGACGTCGATGACGCGGCGCGACGAACGGGCGGGAGCGCCCTCCAGCAACCGCACCGAAAAATCAATCGCATTGCCGATTGCGGTGCGATCCATGAACGGGCGCGGCGCTTCGCGGATACGCTCGCCGAGGCGGCGGGCGTCGGCAGCATTGGCGACGATCGTCCAGTCGACCATGACAGCCTGCGCGGAGGGCCCCGACCACTCCATGAAGCAGATCGCAATGCGACCCGCCGGTCCCGTCTCGATTGCCTTGAGAACGCGCGGATTGACCAGTGCCGCGGCATAGCCATCGCGCTGCAGCTTGAATTTCTGCGCGTCGACGCTGCGCGATACATCGGCCGCCAGCACCAGCAGCAGGTCGACTTCCTGCTGGGCTCGAGCCGGTCCTGGCTGAAGCAACAGCGGTATCGTCAGGATAAAAGTTGCAACGGCTACCAGAAAGCGCGGGAACATGGCGCTTCTCCTCTTGCTTGCGAATGCAACGAGGCTGGGCTTGCCAATTCGCCGTGCGACAACCTCAATGAGATGGTCGTCAGATAGCGGTGAGCCTCACAGAAGCCAGCCAACCAGTGCCCGGCGTCGAATTTGTGTCGAACGTGGTTGGGCAGGTCGCCGGGTAGTAGCCAATTTTTTACTGAACAAGTGTAAGTTTACCAATAGCGTCGATACCTCAAACGTCTGCAATGCCATGTCCAGTCCGGAACAGACAGAGAAAGAGCGAAGCGCTGCCCGCCGCCGCGTGCTGAAGGCAGGCGTGATCGCGTACAACGACCGCCACGTCACGTTGCCCTGTGGGGTGCGCGACATGTCCCAATCGGGTGCGCGCCTGTTCGTTACCGGATCGATCTCCGCGCCAGATACGTTCGAGCTGCTGATCGAACTCG
Source organism: Devosia equisanguinis (assembly GCA_945903565.1). Taxonomy (GTDB): domain Bacteria; phylum Pseudomonadota; class Alphaproteobacteria; order Rhizobiales; family Hyphomicrobiaceae; genus CAMDPA01. The sequence continues at coordinate 8,565 of CAMDPA010000156.1, forward strand.
ATGGCATGGAAGTACCGTGCGAAGTCGTGTGGCGCCGCGGCATGGAGCTCGGCGTCAGGTTCGTGAGCCAACCGCAGATCGTGGCGAAGAAGCGCGACCAGATCGTCGACCTGTGGGTCGCCTCGAAGACGCGCCCGAGCTTGAGACGCAAGCCCCTGGCCGGGCGCGACGCAACCTGAACTTCCGGTAAGAACTGTCGCCCGGGGCCACGCGAGCGCCGCCCCGGACGAGTTGCATCGATGTTACCGGCCTTCAGTGATGATGTTGAGCAGCGCGGGCGTGCCCGAGCGGATTGCCTCGAACGCCTTCTTCAGCGCCGGCGTCACATCCTCGGGGTTTTCGACCTTGGCGCCGAAACCGCCGCACGTCTCCACCATCTTCTCGAACGCCGGTGACGGATCGAGCGAGGTCAGCGGCATCTGATTGGCGGCTGAGGCCTTGCCCTTCGGATAAACCGCCAGCGTCGAGCGGTTGACCGCGAACCACTGCAGATTGTTGGTCACGATCGTCAGGATCGGCAGCTTCTCCGCGCGCTGCACGAAGTGGTAGGGCAGCGGATTACCGAACATGTACGAGCCGTCACCGACCGAGGTGATCACCTCGCGGTTGGGCGCACCGAGCTTGGCGCCCAACGCCGCGCCCAGACCAAGGCCCAGACCGCCCGCCAGCGTGCCGCCCATGAACGAGTTGGGTTCGGGCAGGTCGAGATAGCGCACGGGCAGGCCGAGTTCTGAAATGATGATCGCGTCCTTGGCCTTGAGCTTGTTGACGCAATCGGCGACGTACAAGCCGAGCAGCGGCTTGCGCGTTTTGGCGGCCTCGAGCGCCTTGGCGCCGGCGGCGAGATAGGCGGCACGCAGTTCCGCGATCTCGGCCTTGCGGGCGGTCTTTGCCGAGTCCTTGCCAGCTTGCGCCTTGAGGATCGCGGCTTCGAGCGGCGGCAGTGCCAACGGCACCGAGCCTGCAATCGCCAGATCGTACTTGAAGCCGTGGAACGGCAAGTTCGACATCAGCGGGTCGGGCGCGATGTGGATCACTTTGGCGTCCGAACGCGGCTGCATGTGCTGCGGCGACCACGGCACCTTGGTGTCGATCACCAGGATGACGTCGGCCTTCTCCATCATGCCCTTGGACATCTCGTAGCCAAGATTCATCTCGTGGCCGGACGGCATGTTGTTGGTGTAGGCGTCCTGCTGGACGACCGGGATCACGGCCTTGCTCGCCAGCGAGGAGAGCGCGTGGAAGCCCGTGACCGTCAGGCCGGCCGACGACGTGATGATCAGCGGGAACTTCGCACCCGCGATCATTTTCGCGGCTTCGTCGATCTTGTCGCGTGCGGGCTCGGCCGGGGAGACGCCGACTGCCAGGCCTTGCACGGGCCGGTTCGAGCGCACGCCGTTGTCGGCGAGCACTTCGCGCGGCAGCGTGAGGTAGACCGGGCCGCGCGGCTCGCTCATCGCGATGTCGAGGGCGCGATCGACGACCGTGTCGACCGGCTGACCATTGCGCAGCTCATAGTCCCACTTCACGAACTCGCGCACCATCGCGCCCTGGTCGAAGCACTCCTGGCCCCAGTGAATCTGACGGTCGCGCGAGGCGATGTGGCCGGTCTCGGTCAGTGGCGTGCGGCCGGCGGCGAGCAGGATCGGCACGTTGTCGCGCGCGGCGTTCATGAGCCCGCACACGGTGTTGCCGGTGCCGACGGAGACGTGGACCATCACGGCGGCGATCTTGCCGGTGGTGCGGTAGTAGCCGTACGCCATCGCCATCGCGAGGTTCTCGTGCGGCGCGGTGATGAATCGGGGATACTTGACGCCACCGGACTGGCGGGAAAGCGCCTCGATGATCGGCGCGAAATCGGTGCCGGGGTTGGCGAACACATACTCCACGCCGCGGCGGGCGAGCTGCGACAGGTAGACTTCGGCATTCATCGTATCGGATGGCATCGGCGTATCCACGGGGTATTCCTTTCCTGGGGCTGAGATCGCGGTGTTCGCATCTCGGGGCGGCGCAACGAATTAGTGTCACGCGCCCACGGTGTTGCGCGTAACAAAGTAGGCTGTCGCCAAGCGGCCCGCGCGCTTTCTCGATCGAGTGCGCACTTCCTCCATGCCGCTGGTTGGTCGGCCAGCCCGTCATCCGTCAACTTATTGCGGCAATGGTTCGAGGTCGAGCCCCCTGACGAAGGTTGCAACGGGGTACATGCTGATTTTGATCAATTGAAGGGGCAGCTGGAACCGGAATTGATCGACTGTCTACTTGCAATATTGGCCCTAGCCCGGATTATGCACCAGACCTTGGAAAATCGTTGGCAGTTGTGGTGCAAGTGGCGAGATTCACGTAACAATTCGGTGTCGAGACGAAGAGTGCCGCGTATCAACGCTACGCCACAACCGCCATGACCCAAGATACCCCAGCCGAA
>CAMDPA010000157.1 GCA_945903565.1 Devosia equisanguinis
TCGAGCCTCGACGGCATGACGCCCGATCGGGCATACTTCGGACCACACTGCATCCTGCCGATCCGCTCGGCAGTCTAACCCCGGCAGAGCCTCCACTTATCGCAGCGGAAAATCTGTCCGAACAAGCGGGGCCACCTCAGTTGCCAGTCGGACGCGGGTTGTTGCCGAAGCGCGCTATTTCAAGGTCGTGCAATCAGCACTCGCGACACAGAAGGAGATGCAGGATCTTGCGACTGCAAAGGCCGAACTCGACGTTGCCAATGCCGAACTGGACTATGCGAAAGAATTGCTCAGCCGGTCCGAAATTCGAGCTGAGCGTGCCGGGCTGCTGATCTATTCCGCGAAGTCAGATTGGATCGGCAAGCCGGTTGCCGTGGGCGAGCGGCTGATGGAGATCGGCGACCCCGCCAAGTCCGAAATCAAGATCGAGCTACCGGTTTCCGATGCCGTGGCTCTGCAGCCTGGCGGCACGATCTCGCTGTTCCTCGATGGTGATCCGTTGCGATCGATCGATGGAACCATCACCCGTACGAGCTATCGGCCGACGCTGACGGCAGAGCAGCAGCTTGCCTTCCGGATTCACGCGAAGTTTGCCGACGAACAACCGCGACGCATTGGATTGCGTAGGGTTGCGCGGGTCGATGGCGAGGCTGTTTCGTTGTGGTTTTATCTGTTTCGGCGTCCGATCGCCGCCGTTCGGCAGCGAGTTGGCCTATGACCGCTGCTGCAGCAGGGCCGCCCGCGCCCGAGCCAACGCCACTGCCGCGGTTGCGCAGCGACCTACGGATTGAATTGGCGCCGGTGCGCGACGGCGGTTTTCCGAGCGTGACTGTCACCGATTCTGTTCGAGGGAGCTACTTTCGACTGTCCTGGCCCGAGAGTGGCATTCTCCTGCTCTGGCAAGATGCCGACAGCGTCGAAGAGCTCTGCGAAAGGCTTGCCGAGACTTACGGGGTGGCGACCAGCGCGGAAACCATTACCGCTGTTGCAAATTTCGCCTTCATCAACCAGCTGACCAAGGCCGACCAAGGCGGCAGCTGGCAACGCTACGCCACACTACATGCTGCGAGCCGACACGGTTGGCTCAAAGCGTTGATCCACGGCTACCTGTTTTTTCGGGTTCCACTGCTGCATCCAGAACGGATGCTGCGCGATCTCCTGCCGCGTCTATCGTTTGTCTATGCGCGCGCATTCTGGATGGCGCTTGCGGCTTTTGCTTTGCTCGGCGTGCATCTGGCGACCCGTCAATGGACTGCGATCGTATCGGCGGCGCAGGACGTCTTGCGGCTCGAGGGTCTTCACATCTATGCGGCGGCCATTCTGGGTCTCAAGGCGGTCCACGAGTTGGGCCATGGTCTGACGACCGTTCGCCATGGTTGTCGTGTTCCGAGCATGGGCATCGCGGTCATGCTCGGCATACCCGTGCTCTATACCGATACGTCGGATAGCTGGCGGCTTTGGCGACGTTCCGAGCGCCTGGCCATTGTATTTGCGGGCGTGGCTGCGGAACTGATCGTCGCGACGGTTGCGATCCTGCTGTGGACGTTCCTTACGGATGGACTGTTGCGTCAGATCTGCTTTGCGTTGGCGACGACGTCCATCGTCTTGTCGATTGCCGTCAACCTCAATCCGTTCATGAGGTTCGATGGATATTTTGCGTTGTCGGACTATCTCGGCATCGCGAACCTGCAGTCCCGCTCGTTCCAACTCGCTACCTGGAAGTTGCGAGAATTGCTGTTCGATCTCCGCCATCGGGTGCCGGAGCTGCTGCCGCGTCGCACACTGCGTGTGTTGATCACCTATGCCGTTCTGACCGCTATTTATCGCCTCTTCCTGTTCTTAGGCATTGCCGCCATCGTCTATGTGATGTTCGGCAAGGCCATCGGCATTCTGCTTGGGGTGTTCGAGATCGTTGTGTTCATCGGCCTGCCGATCGCTCGCGAGCTCGGGACATGGTGGCAGCTTCGTCATGAGATCATTGCGCGTCGCCGTGTGCGGTGGACCGCCGGCGCGCTCGTGGGGACCGTGGCGTTCCTGTTTATTCCTTGGATCTCGACGGTGGAGGTTCCGGCTGTGCTCCTGGCCCGGAACGAGGCGGCCATCCATCTGCCGTTTGCGGCGCGGCTCGCAAGCATCGATGTCGTTGACGGGCAAATCGTTCAGGCGGGCGACGTCCTGTTCAAGGCAACGGCCGTCGACCTCGAGCAACAACTGAACAAGGCGCGCCTGGAACAACGCGTGTTGGAGTTCCAGGTCAGCCGGCTTCACGCCAGCGACAAAGAGAGAGAGGGGCGGCTCATCATCGAGAGCCGGCTGGCTCGTGCGCGGGAGAAATTCGAGTCGATCGAGCGGCAGCTCGAGCAGCTTGTCATTCGTGCGCCGTTCGGTGGCAGGATCGTGGATGTCGATCGGGAAATTTCGGCTGGCTTGTGGCTCAATCAAAAACACCAGCTCGCGCGATTGGTTTCCGTTGGCGGTACGCGTGTCAAAGGCCTCGTGAGCAACGCGGAAGTCGGCCGGGTATCGAGCGGCGCGCGCGCCGTCTTCGTTCCCGACGATGCGGCTGGATCGCGCCGCCGCGTTGAGTTGATCGAAATCGCACCCGCCGGCAATGGCCGTCTCGTCGAGCAGATCCTGGCGGATCGACACGGTGGCAGCATTCCGGTCGGCGAAGAGCGTGGTGAGTTGCGCACACGCCAAGGCTGGTTCGAGGTCACCTTCGATTCCGACGACGATCGCGAGGGGCAATTGGTGCGTGGCATTGCGCGCGTGGAGGCCGAGGCGACTAGCCCTGCGCTGCTGCTGTGGCGTCAGATCGCACGCGTGCTCGTTCGGGAGCATGGGTTTTGAGGAGACGCCTGCGGTGGGCGTTTATTGGGCAACTTGTACTCAGGGGCGCAAAGCCGTCCGCAGCCGTGCGATCACCTCGGGCGGCGAGCGGGCATGCGCGTTGATCGGGGACGTGCTCCAAAAGTCCGCCTGAGACCAGCGTTTGCGTCAGGCGACTGATGGTCGGCTTCCATAGCCCGGTTCGTTCGGCCAGCTCGCCATTGCAGAGCATGTCCACGCCTTGCTTGAACGCTCGAAGGAGCTCGATGCCGCCCTCCAGGGACCTGTTCTGGGCCGACCGCTCGCGCGCCGCCTGCTTTCCACTCATCCTGTTTCCGCGTAGCGTGCAGTCATGCCGCGTGCAATTCCCCAACATGCTCGTGCCAGGGACGACAGGTCAATTCCATGGCGTGGAATTGGCACGATGCAGGCCCGTTGCACAATCAGTATGCCTGTTGGTGCAAGTGGCCCCAGCTCGTCGCCAACGGTGATCCAGACATGTCAAAGCTCGTCGAAATCGAAATTGCCTCCGGCATCGCCACACTGGCGCTCAACCGGCCTGAGAAGCGCAATGCCATGAGTGACGAGATGCGCAGCGAGCTGATCGCGGCACTCGAGCGTTTGGGGGCGGACAAGGCCGTGCGCGCGGTCGTGCTCACCGGCAACGGCAAGGGCTTCTGCGCCGGCGGCGATGTCGCGGGCATGGCGCGGCGTCTCGCGGCGCCGCAAGGCGAGGTCGCGTTCACAGGCTGGTCGCGGCAGCAGCGCGTGCATCATTGCGTGTCGCTGTTGCATACGATGCCGAAGCCGACGATCGCAGCCGTGAACGGCGCGGCCGCCGGGCTCGGTGCGGACACGGCGCTGTGTTGCGATTTCGTGGTGGTAAGCACCGCCGCAACCTTCTCCTGGTCCTACATCAAGCGTGGGCTGATCCCGGATGGTGGTGGGATGTACTTCCTGCCCCGCCGCGTCGGGCTGTCGCGCGCGAAGGAGCTGATCTTCTCAGGCCGTACGGTCGATGCGGACGAGGCGCTGCGCCTGGGCATCGCTGACCGGATCGCAAAGCCGGAAGCGCTGCTCGACGAGGCGCGGGCCTGGGCCGACGAGCTGAGCCGCGGCTCTGCGACGGCGCTGGCGCTCGGCAAGACGATCCTCAACCAGTCGTTCGAGCTGTCGTCACACGACGTGTTCGGTCAGGGGAGCCAGGCACAAGGCATCTGCTACACGAGCAGCGAGCACCGCGTGTCCGTTGAGGCGTTCCTCGATAAGAGCACGCAGAGCCGCACGTCTTGAGGCAGGGGCCAAGATCATGAACGCGATCGCTCAACTCTTGTCGCCGCGCAGCGTTGCCGTCGTCGGCGCATCCGCCGACCGCTCGAAGACGTCGGGCAAGCCGGTACATTTTCTGCTGAAGCATGGCTTTAAGGGCGAGATCTATCCCGTTAACCCGCGCGTCGAGACGGTCGAGGGATTGCGCTGCTATCCGAGCATCGGCGCTCTGCCGAAGGCGCCAGACGTCGGTCTGGTTCTGCTCGGCGCGGAGCGCGCGAACGGTGCCATCCGCGAGCTGTCGCAGCTTGGGACCAAGGCTGCGATCGTGCTCGCCAGCGGCTACAGCGAGACCGGAGAGGAAGGTGCGCGCCGGCAGGCCGAGCTGCGCGAAGCGGCTGGTAGCATGCGACTGCTCGGGCCAAACACGATCGGTCTCGTCAACGTCACCGAGCGCATCCCGCTGTCGCCGAGCGGCGCGCTGGAGATGGACGAGTTCCCGGCGGGCTCGATCGCTGTCGTGTCGCAGAGCGGCGGCATTCTCGGTGCGCTGCTGTCGCGTGCCGCGGGGCGTGGCATCGGCCTCTCCAAGCTGATCTCGACGAGCAACGAAGTCGACCTGGAGATGGCCGACTTCATCGACCATCTCGTCGACGATCCCGCGACCAGCGTCGTCGCGCTGTACATCGAGAGCATCCGCGACGCTGATCGCTTCCGTCGCGCGGCTCTCAAGGCAGCGGGCGCGGGCAAGCCGATCGTCGCCTACAAAACCGGGCGCTCGGAGGCCGGTGCCCGCGCCGCCAGCTCCCACACCGGCGCGCTTGCGGGCAGCGACAAGGCGTACGACGCGTTCTTCAAGCAGCTGGGCGTCATTCGCGCCGAGAACTTCAGCGAGTTGCTCGACATCCCTGTCATGCTGTCGAACGGCCGCAAACTCCGCGGCAACCGCGTCGCGATCCTGACATCGACCGGCGGCGCGGGGACGCTGATTTCGGACAATCTCGGCCTGCTCGGCTTCGAGACGCCGCCGCCGGATGCCGCCACGGCCGAACGCTTGCGCGGTCTCATGAGCGGTGATCAAGCCGTGCTCGATCGCAATCCGATCGACGTGACGCTGGCCGGGCTTCAACCCAACGTGTTGCGCGGCGCCATCGAGGCGCTGCTCGACAGCCCGACGTACGACGCGGTGACGATTATTGTCGGCTCCTCAGGTGTGGCGCAGCCGGAGCTTATGGCGGACGCTGTCAAGCCTTGCCTCGCCTCGAGCGACAAGCCGGTGATCGCCTATGTCAGCCCCCATGCACCGCAGGCGGCGAGCCTGCTGACGGCGCATGGTGTTCCAACCTTTACGACGCCGGAGAGCTGCGCTGTCGCGCTCGATGGACTGCGGCGGGTCGCGGTGAGAGCCGTCGCATCGGCGACGGGACGCGCAACGATCAAGGCGGTGCCGGCCGAGCTGCCGACCGGAGGGCTAGACGAGGCCGAGGCCAAGGCGCTGTTCACGCACTACGGTGTGCCGTGCACGCGCGAGCGCGTCGTGACGTCACCGGCGGAGGCCGAGGCTGCGGCCGACGCGCTCGGCTGTCGCGTCGTGCTCAAGCTGCTGTCGCGGGAGATCACGCACAAGACAGAAGTCGGTGGCGTCATCGTTGGCGTAACTCCAGATACGATAGGTGCGGCGCTCATCCGCATGACCGCCGACGTCGAGACGAAGACCGGCACGATGCCGACGCGCTTTCTCGTGCAGGAGATGGTCACGGGTGGCCAAGAGCTGATCCTCGGCTTCAACCGCGACCCGCTCGGCGCGGTGATCCTGCTCGGCGCAGGCGGCACGGCAACGGAGCTGTTCAAGGACACGGCGATGCGCGTGCTGCCGCCGGGCGGTGTGCTCACGCGGGAGGAGGCGCTTTCGCTGGCGCAAGAGCTCAAGTCGTGGCCGCTGCTCGACGGCTATCGCGGCCGGCCCAAGGCCGACGTCGAGGCGCTGCTGGCGGCCATCGTCGCGTTCTCCGGCATGGTCGCGTCTCTCGGCGACCGGCTGATCGAGGCCGAGATCAATCCGATCTTCGTGCTGGCTAAGGGACAAGGCGTGCGCGCGGCCGATGGCGTGTTGGTTCTGGCAGGAAACGCTGTGCGAGAGCACTGACGGGGGTGATCTACTCAACAGCATCGGACGAGTGGTGCGTCATTGGGCTCGGCATGCTCGATCATCACCACCACATCCGCACCGCAATGCACGATCTCACCTGTCAGTGCGAGCCGCACGGGCGTCCCCGCGCGGGGGCTACCATGGTCAGTCGGTCCAGGACTGGTTGAAGTACGTCGGCAGGGCTTTTCAGCGGCGGGCTCATGGTGCCCAACGGATGCTGCCAGCCGCGGAGACGTCAAGGCCGCCGAGCTCGCTGGCGCGGTCGGCGAGTTCCGGGGAGCGCAGCAATTTCGCGAAGGTCGCAAGCGGTCCCCTGTAGCTGTCGCGTTGACGCATGAGAATGTCGAAGCGCTCGGTCACCAGGGGAATGAAATGCAAGTCGGCACCCGTGGCAATGGCACGTGTCGCGACGCCGCAATCGGCATGACCCGCGCGGATCGCCTGAGCGATGTCCGGCCCGGTCGGAGCGACCAGCGCGACGTCACTGTCGCGCTCGGCCAGACCAGCCTGCTTCAACAACGCGACAAACAGTTGCTGTGCGCCGGCCCCGTTGGGCCGCATCGCCACTCGCGCCTTCGTGCGCACGATGTCAGCGACATTCCCGAGCCCGAGCGGATTGCCCTTGGCCACGATCACCCCCTGTTCGCGCGAGCAGAAGTGCATCAGGACCGCGTCATAGAGTGTGGGTTCGGCAGTTGCGACGGCAACGTTCGCATCTTTCTCGAGATCGTCGAGGTCATGGAAGTGGATGGCGGCGGCGATGACTTCGCCATTGAGGAAACGCTGGTAGCCCTGCTCGCTGCCTTCGGGAAGAATCGCCAGTCCGGCGCCACTCTTGATCAACGCCCATTGCAGGAGCGGATCATGGCTGCCACCGACGATCGGAGGCGGGTTCGCCGGCACGACGCCGAGCGGTCGTGCCATGCCGGCGAGCAACCAGCGGTCGAGGTCGCCGCGCGGGAATAGCCACTTGCCCGTCACCTTGGTGCAAGGGATCGCACCGTCGGCTACTAGCTCGTAGAGCTTGCGCTCCTTGATCCGTAGGTAGTCGGCCGCTTCGGCTGTCGTGAAGAGCTGCAAACCTGCGTTTGGTTGCATATTTCTGCGCCAGTTCTAAAACTTGACATGAGGGTAGGAAACACGACTTCTCTGGGCGGTCAACGCATTTCATGAGGCCGTGACGTGGAAGGCGCCAGTGCACTCGAGCTGATCCTGTCCGGCGATCGCGTGCTGTTCTCCGTCGTTCGCCTCTCGTTGATGGTGACGCTGGCGGCGACTTTCCTCGCTGCTGTCGTCGGCATGCCGGTGGGCGCGGCTGTGGCGCTGACCCGCTTCCCCGGGCGGGATGTGATTGTCGTGATCCTCAATGGCCTGATGGGGCTGCCGCCGGTCGTCGTGGGCCTGCTGGTGTTCCTGGCACTGTCGCGATCGGGACCGCTCGGCTCGTTGGGATTGTTGTTCACGCCAACAGCGATGGTGATCGCGCAAGCGGTGCTGATCGCACCGATCATCGCCGCATTGACCCGGCAGCTGATCCAAGACCTGTGGGTGGAGTATCGCGACGAGCTGACAGCGATGGAGGTCGGTCCGCTCGGGCGTGTGCAGGCTCTCCTTTGGGATGCGCGCTTCTCACTGGTGACCATCCTTCTCGCTGGCTTCGGCCGTGCGGCGGCGGAAGTGGGCGCCGTGATGATCGTCGGCGGGAATATCGACGGCTTCACGCGCGTGATGACGACGACGATTGCGCTGGAGACGTCGAAGGGTGCTCTTCCGTTGGCGATCGGACTCGGCATGGTGCTGATCGCGATCATCATGCTCGTGAACGCACTGGCATGGGGCGTCCGACACTGGGCGGAGCGCCATGCCGGATAGCCACATCTCGAGCGCAGACGCAGACGAGCGGGCCGCGGCCAAGCCGGGCGCGCTGCCGCTCGTATTCGAGCGCGTCTCCTATTCGGCAGGTGCGACACGCATTCTCTGCGATGTCGATCTGGCTTTGAAGGCTGGTGGTCCGACACTGCTGCTGGGCCCGAACGGCTCGGGAAAAACCACGCTCCTCAGGCTCGCGATGGGATTAATGGCTCCGACATCAGGGCGTGTCACGTTCTCGGGCGCGGACGCAGCCCCGAGGGGAAGCCGCGCGATCGTGTTCCAAAAGCCCGTGATGCTGCGGCGGACCGTAGCGGAGAATATCGTATTTGCGTTGAACGCTGCCCGTCGGCCCGCTGCCTTATCGGACGTGCAGCGCCTGCTCGAACTGGCCCAGATCGCTCCCTTGGTGGATCGCGCCGCACGCCGCCTTTCGGGGGGCGAGCAGCAACGTCTGGCCTTGGCGCGAGCGCTGGCGCGCGAGCCTCAGGTGCTGTTCCTCGACGAGCCGACGGCGAGCCTCGATCCTGCATCCACCAAGCTCGTGGAGGAGATCATCGGCCACGTGTCGGCATCCGGCATCAAGATCGTGATGTCGACGCACGATCTGGGGCAGGCCCGCCGGCTCGCCCGCGACGTCCTGTTTCTGGCGAAAGGGCGGGTGATCGAGCACGCCCCCGCTGATCGCTTCTTCACTGAACCCTCCAGCGAGGAAGCCCGCCGCTTCCTTGCCGGCGACATCGTCGCCTGAGACCTCGAACAGAGACAACCATGAAACGGCACCACCTCGCATTGGCGGCAGCGATTGCGCTGGCAGCTCCCCTTATTGCGCCCATTGCTCGAGCGCAGGACGCTTCCGTTGCTCGCTCCGGGGCAAGCCCCGACGCAAGGTCGATCGTCGTCGCATCGACGACATCCACGCAGGACTCCGGCCTGTTCGGTCACATCCTGCCGCTGTTCAAGGCCAAGACCGGCATCGACGTGAAAGTCATCTCGCAAGGCACAGGGCAGGCGATCGATACCGGCCGTCGTGGCGATGCGGACGTGGTGTTCGTGCATGCGAAGCCGCAGGAGGAGAAGTTCGTCACCGATGGCTTCGGCGTGAAACGCTTCGACGTGATGTACAACGACTTCGTGCTTGTAGGACCCAAGACCAACCCCGCCGGCATCAAGGGCGGCAGGGACATCGTTCTGGCTCTCAAGACCATTCAGGTGAAGGCCACGCCGTTCGTCTCGCGCGGCGACAAGAGTGGAACGCACGCGGCCGAGCTTGCGCTGTGGAAGGTCGCCGCACTCGATCCGGCCGGCTCGAAGCCGTCGTGGTATCGCCAGATCGGTCAGGGCATGGGGGCTGCGCTCAACACCGGCGCATCGATGGGTGCCTACGTTTTGGCCGACCGTGGAACGTGGCTGTCGTTCAAGAACAAGGATGCGCTGCAGATCGCCATCGAGGGCGACAGGCAGCTGTTCAATCAGTACGGCATCATTCTTGTGAGCCCCGAGAAGCACAAGCACATCAAGAAGGAGCTGGGCCAGTCGTTCATCGACTGGATCATCTCAAAGGAGGGGCAGGCCGCCATCGCCGGCTACAAGATCAATGGCGACCAGTTGTTCTTCCCGAACGCGAGCTGAGGGCGCAGGGCATGCGCAAGCTGTTGTTTGCCATTGCCATGGCAATCATGCCCTTCAACGCCGCGGCTGAAACCGTTCGTCTCGATGCCGCCGGCAGCCTGAGAGCGGCACTGGTAGACATCACGCGGGAGTTCAAGGCCAAAACCTCGGCAAAGACGTCAGCTGGCTCTAACGTCAATCGGCGCTCCGTTCTTCCCACAGGTATCGCGCTCTCAACCCACGATCCGGACCATGCCTTTTCCATGGCCGACCGCGTGGCTCTGATGCGCGCTGGAGAGATCATCGCCAGCGGCGTCCCGTCCGAGGTCGTGACTGCGGATCGTCTGCGAACCGTCTACGGGGGCGAGATGGCGATCGAACGATTGACCGGCGGGCAGGCAGTATGCGCCTCATTGCTCCGCTGATCCGCTGCGTTGGGCGTCGGCTGCTCGTGGCAGGGCGTAGATGGTTGCGAGCCAGGCCGCTCAGAGCCATGTAGTTCAGCCACGTGTTTGCTTTACTTGATTACCGACGATCCTCAGCCATTTTTCTGCCGAACGAACGGCTGAAATTGTGAGCGGTATCAGGGAGGCGCATCATGCCACGCAATTCGGTTCAGTTCCAGAAAGGGCTGTCCGACAGCTCCCGTGCGACCGCCTTGATCTTTCGGCCTTGGACGCACGAGGCCGGCCGCACTTTGCCGATCGTATCTGCCGTCATAATCACCCGCTCGACCCTCTGCACGGCTGACGCACAAGGGGCCATCTACATCTCTCAGGGATGGGTTCAAAATTGCATGCCGATCATTCCCGATCCGAAGTCGAATTTGCACGCCGCTGCACAATCGCACCGACACAGACACGGGGCTCTGTCTCCCACACCTTTAGTCCGGCGCAGCCGAATTAATCGGCTGCTTCTGGGGGGCGGCTTTTTCAGGAATTCGGGCTGGCAAAAAACAGTTTTGACTGCCTCATCTCTTGTTAAGTAGTACAAATATTGCAACAGTCCGCTTGCGGACAACGCTGCAACCTTGAGCTTTGATATATTATTAATCATTGCAGATTCAACAATTTAATTGCGGTAGCAACAGCATACCTATCCCCTTGCCTCAGGTCCCTCAAATTCAGCGCAATTGTATGGTCTACCGGCGACAACCAGGAGTTGGCGCCATGACACAGCATAAGTCGGATGATCTGTGGCGGGATTTTCCCAAGACCGCCGCCGAGTTCGAGGCGC
>CAMDPA010000158.1 GCA_945903565.1 Devosia equisanguinis
CCGAGATCATGGCCTTGCTCCGGTCAAGCGTGCTCGGCCTCATCCGCCGCACCGGACGCAAACCCACCGAAGCCCGTCCCGCCTACGCCGCCCACCCCAAAGCCGCGATCAGGCTGCTCATGGGCTCATGAATTGAATTGCCCTGGGGACTGCGGACAGCACGAGTGGAAACTGTTTTACCGGGGGATGTGTTCAAGTCATGTTCATAAAGCGGCGAGGTTAATGCTTGGTGATTGCCGTTCAGCGAACGCGCCAATCGTAGGGCGTTACCTCAACATGCCGGCTGCCGTAGCGCCTGTCGTAGGGCTGGTATCCCCGCCACCGGTCATTCCAGCTGTCGTTTCGGCGTGGCCGCCATTGACCGTTCCGCGGTTGGGCCCAGCGCGGCTCGCCGCTTGGTTGCCGATAGGTGGGCTGCCGATAGCGTGGGCCCTGATAGACCCAGCCACCGCCGCGATACGGATCGGTACGCGGGCGATACCGTTGGGTATAGCGCCGGGGCGGCGGCGCCTCGCGGGTCCAGGGCTGCCATGTATAGTGCCGCCACACCGCAGGCGTCGCATCGGGACGATCGATCGTGGCAGCGGTACGATCCAAAGCCGGTTCGTCCGTTTTGGTCGAAGCGGCGGCTGGGTGCGACACCACCGCATCGGCGGCGCGCGGTGAAATGGTTATGCTGCTGCTCAACAGACCGCCGCACACCATCACGCAAACAATACTCAAACCAGGGCTCATGACACGCTCCCCAACAATCACGATATAAGCACTGTAATATCCTTTTTTGTTCTCGTAAATTTCATATTTGTTCGATCTGTTCTTTTTCGGAAAGGCTGTGGATAACTTTGCGTGATATCTCATATCCAGCCCGGCTACACGTCGAGATCACACCACAGCGCGGCATGATCTGAAGCCGCATGATGGCTCGCGGTCATCTCCGGATAGACCTCCCATGCGGGCTGCCGGCTCGCCCCCCACACGCCCTTGCGCCAGATGCCGCCGCCGGTCATCCGCCCGAACAGCTCCGGCGACAGCAGGATGTAGTCGATCTTGTCGCGGGCGTTGCCGTTCTGGAATGTGCCCGGCCGCCCGTCGGACTTGAACGCAGGATGGTCCATGGCGTCCTTGATTCCGCCTGAAGCCAACAACGGCGCCAGCGCTTCGCTGTCGGGCGTATCGTTGAGATCACCGAGGATGGCGATGTTCATGGCCCCTTCGGAGCGCAGCCGGTCGTAGATGCCCCGAACCGCCCCGGCCTGGGACGTACGCCGCGCATTGGACGCTTCCTGGCTGCCGAAGCCCTTGCTCTTGAAGTGGTTGACCAGCAGCCACACCACGCCGCCCGATGGCGTCCAGATCGAAAACTCCGGGCAGTCGCGGCTGAACACACGGCGGCCGCGCGTATCGAGATCATCGGCATGGCTGCGCATCCAGCCGACGCGGTGCGGCAGACGCGCCATCAGCCCGACATCGATGCTTCGGTCGTCGTTGCCGTCGATCAGCATCGTCTGGTCATAGGCCGTGCCGCCAACGCTCGGCAGCAGCTTTTCCGAGAACTGGCGGATGGCGCGGCGATCCTCGACCTCGATCAGCGCGATCACGTCGGCGGCGACGTCGCGTACGACCTGGGCGGTATTGCGCGTGGCCGTTTCGTTCACGAGTTCGGACCTGAGCTCGGCCCAGCCTGACCAATCCGGCCGCCCCGAAGCGACGATCCGCGTTCCCGTCAGCGCGGAATACTTGACGAGCTGGCCGCGGTTTTCGCGCAGCAGAACGAAGCGGCTGTCGTTGCGTTTGTCGATGCCCAGCGCCTTCAGGAGCTCGACCATGCGCGTCTTCATCTCGCTCGAGTAGACCGGCTGCTCGATCAGCTCGGTCAGCGCGACATAGTTCTCAAGGATCTTCTTGCCCTCGGTCCAGCCTTCGAGATTGAGCGCGCGGGCGCGCACGAACAGGTTCTCGACGTTGAAGGTCGCAAGGCGCATCGGCGGCTCCCAGGGGAATACAAGAGACGGCACGGCAAACAACTGCAGATGACGCGACTCGGTTCGCGCAAGGGTAGCAGTCTGGCTGCAGCGCGGAGCGGTCGTGGTTGCGTTGCCCACAGCGGACCGGTAATCCCATCCGGCACGAGGAAACGGGCAATTGGGGGAGCACTGGATGCGGGGTGGTTCAAGTCGCACAACGAGCAAAACGTTGGTGCGCACCGTGGGAGCAGTAATCGCGGCAATGGCTGCGATATCGGCCGCCGGCTCAGCCGTTCAGGCTCAGGACGCGGCCGGATTCTTCAAGGGCAAGACGGTCAAGTTCGTCGTTGGATACAGCACCGGTGGCGGCTTTGACGCTTACGCGCGCATGATCGCGGCGCCGATGGGCAAGGCGCTCGACGCCACGGTCGTGGTCGAAAACCAGCCCGGCGCCGGCGGTCTCGTCGCGCTCAATCGGGTGGCGGCAGCGCCCGCCGATGGCCTCACGATCATGATCGTCGACGGCACGCCGGCGGCCCTCGGCCAGCTTCTTGGCACCGAGAACGTGCGCTACGACCTCGCGAAGATCGGCCATCTCGGCATGATCGGCGCGACACGGTTCGTGTGGCTGGTCAACCCGGCCCCGCCCATCAAGACGTTGGCGGATGCGCTCAAGCCGGGCGTCAAGATCCGCTGGGCGGGTGGTGGCGCGACCGACGGCGCATCGGGCAGCGCCAGCGTGGCGTGCGAGGCGTTGCGGATCGATTGCCATGTCGTGCTCGGCTACAAAGGCAGCAGTGACATGCTGCTGGCCGTGCAGCGCGACGAGATGGATGCGCTGTTCCTGTCGGAAAGCTCGGCTTCGCTGCTGGTCAAATCGACCCAGGCGCGCGCGGTGCTGACGGTGTCGCGCGATCGTTCAAAGTTGCTGCCTGACGTGCCGACGGTGTTCGAGTCGGCCAAGCTCGATACGGAGCAGCAATGGTGGATGGACTTCCGGGCCAATCTCAACGATCTCGGCCGCATTCTCGTCGCCACGGGCGGCGTGCCCGCGGATCGGCTGGCAGTCCTGCAGAGTTCGGTGAAGAAGGTGCTGACCGAGCCGGCGATGTTGGCTGAAGGCGCGCGCACGGGCCGCCATGTCGAGTTCCAGGAGCCGGAGGTCGCGCGCAAAAAGGCGGTGAGCGTGCTCGAAGGCGTCACTGCAGAGCAGAAAGAGCGCATCCGAGCGGTCGCGCTGACGAAGTTCGTGAAGTAGGGGCGGACTGCGATGGTTGAGTGCGCATGGGGTCAGACCCCGTGTCGATCGGCTGGAGATTATTCGTCGACGTGCGGGCACGAGGTCTGACCCCGCCAGCGCGATCAGTAACAGATAATCGGAGGACGTCGTGATGGGCAGGACAGTTGGAGCGGTCGCACTTGCGGCGGTTGCGGCGATGACGCTGGGCGTCTCGATGGGGCAGGCGCAGGACGCGGCCGGTTTCTACAAGGGCAAGACGGTCAAGTTCGTGGTCGGCTTCGGCACGGGGGGCGGCTTCGATGCCTACGCGCGCATGATCGGGCCGCCACTCGCCAAGCTGCTCGACGCCACCGTCGTCGTCGAGAACCAGCCGGGCGCCGGGGGGCTGATCGCGCTCAACCGGGTTGCGGCTTCGCCCGCCGACGGGCTGACGATGATGATCGTCGATGGCACGCCGGCGGCGCTCGGCCAGCTGCTTGGCACCGAGAACGTGCGCTACGACCTCGCCAAGCTCGACCATCTCGGGATGATCAACTCCACGCGCTTTGTCTGGCTGGTCGCGGCCACGTCGCCCGTGACGTCGTTGGCGGATGTGATCAAGGCCGGCGCCAAGGTGCGGTGGGGCGCGGCGGGTCCGATCGACGGGCCGGCTGGAACCGCGGGCGTGGCGTGCGAGGCGTTGCGCATCACGTGCCAGGTGATCGTCGGCTACAAGGGCAGCAGCGACATGATCCTCGCCATGCAGCGCGGTGAGATCGACGCCAACTTCCTGTCCGACAGCTCGTCCTCGACGCTGGTTCAGTCGAAGCAGGCACGTGCGATCGCGGTGATGTCGCGCGAGCGGTCGAAGCTGCTGGGGGACGTGCCGACGTTGTTCGAGGGCGCCAAGCTGGACAAGGAACAAGAGTGGTGGCTCGACTTCCGCGCCAACCTGAACGATCTCGGCCGCATTCTCGTGACGACCGGCGGCACGCCTGCGGACCGGATCGCGTTCCTGCGCGGCGCGGTCAAGAAGGTGCTGACGGATTCCGCGCTCGTCGAGGAAGGCGGCAAGACCGGCCGTCCGCTCGATTTCCAGGAACCGGAGGTCGCGCGCAAGAAAGCAGTGAGCGTGCTCGAAGGCATCACGTCCGACGAGAAAGAGCGCATCCGCAACGTCGCGCTGAAGAAGTACGTGCAGTAGTGCTGATGGCTTCCTTGGCGCAAAACAACTAATCCATTCCACCTGGAAACGGCAGTTTGATTGAGCGGTCGCAAGACGAAGGGCTCTGCCCTTCGATCCCGCCAAAGGGCGGTGCCCTTTTGGAAACCCGCCCTTCAGTGAGCAGGCCCAAGGTCGCGACCGGCTCGCCCACGACGTCGATATAGTGAGGTTTCGACAAACGACGCCTGATGGCGATTCACTCGTTATTGTACGTTGTCCTACTTCACCACCGCGATCGCATTCATCTCAATCAGGTATTCTGGCGATGTGAACTTCGAGACCTCGACCATCGTGGAGGCGGGGGCTGGTTCCTTGAAGAACTCGCGGCGCACTTTGTGGATCTTCTCGAAGTGTTCCATGTTGCGCACGTAGACATCGACGCGGCAGATGTCATCCATAGTGCCGCCCGCTTCCTCGACGGCGGCCTTGACGTTCTCGCACACCTGCCGGGTTTGCGCCTCGATGTCGCCGACACCGGCAATGCTGCCGTCCGCGCGCTTGGAGACCATGCCGGAAATGAATACGAGCCGCCCGCTCGCATCGGCCACCGTGGCGTGGCTCCAATGCCCGCCCGGCGTCGGCAAGCGCTTCGAGACGATCTGTTTCTTGGGCATGGCGGAAACCTCCTGCGTTCGACTTCGATACCATCGCGTTATTCGTACAAGCCGGCGCTTGTCACGACCTTCGTCCACTTCGCGATATCGTCAGCGATGAAGCGGGCGAACGCGGACGGTGTGCCACCGAGCGCATCGATGCCCTGAGCGACGAGCACCTTGGCGACGGCTTCGGTGCCGAGCGCTTCGGTCGATGTTGCCGCCAACAGTTCAACGATGCTCGCCGGCGTGCCGGGCGGGGCAAGCAGGCCGATCCAGATGCCGGCGTCGAAACCTGGTAAACCTTGTTCCGCCATGGTCGGCACGTTGGGCAGGATTTTCGTGCGAGCGGGCTGGGCGATGCCCAGCGGAACCAGTGAACCCTTCTCTACATGTGGAACCAGCGTCGCCGCCACGTTGAATACCAGGTTGATGCGCCCTGCTAGTAGGTCGACAAGCACCTGATTACTACCTCCTTGATAGTGGACCATGACGAGCTTCGTACTCGCGCGCTGGTTGAACAGCTCGGCGGCGAGGTGGCTCGCGGTGCCTGCTCCGGACGTCCCGAACGTGAGCGAATCCGGCTTCGTTTTCGCCAGCGCCAGCAGCGCCTGTACGTCCTTCACACCGAGCG
The DNA here is from genome assembly GCA_945903565.1 of Devosia equisanguinis. Taxonomy (GTDB): domain Bacteria; phylum Pseudomonadota; class Alphaproteobacteria; order Rhizobiales; family Hyphomicrobiaceae; genus CAMDPA01. The sequence goes on from CAMDPA010000158.1 coordinate 5,636, forward strand.
AGGGATGGGCGGCCATCTGGTTGGGAACGACCGCCAGCAACGAAACCGGCGCCATGTCGCGGTCGAGCTTGAAGTCCATCTTCTTGCGCACGGGAACGAGTGTCTGGGCGACGGTGCCCATGAACAGCGTGTGGCCGTCCTTGGCGGCCTTGGCGACTTGCTCGGCGGCGATCATGCTGGAGTTGCCGGGCCGGTTCTCGACGATGACAGGCTTGCCGTGCTTGGTCTCGATGTGCTTGCCGACAAGACGCGCGAGAATGTCGGCGGTCGAGCCGGGACCGAAGCCGACGACGATGCGGATCTGTTGGCTCGGATAGTCCTGTGCGAGAGAAGGCGACGCACTGCCGAGAGCCCACGACGCGGCAAACGCGATGGCAATACCGATGGTGCGAAGCATGCGCGCATGTCCTGTCATTGGGCGAGCTTGGGGCCGAGCCTGGTGCCGGCGTCTCCCGCCCAGACTATGACAGAACCCGCACAACGGGAATGCCGACCTCATCTGACCGACGGCAGGGATCAGTGCGCCTTGCGATCCGCGTTGCGCACGAACTCGTCCATCTCGCGCAGCAGCTTGTCGGCGGCCTCCCGCGCGCGGCGATTGGTGCGTTCGGACTTGGCGGCATCGTAGGGCTGGCGCTGCTCGATGATGTCGACGAGATCCTTGCGCGGCTTGCGGACGGGCGGCTTCGGTTTGGTACGCATGGAACACCTGAACGTCGAAGGGCGTCATGGCGCAGTGTGCCAGATTGCACCGTCGCCGTCTCGGCAAACAGGAGCAATTATCGCGGTGCCAACGCGATGCCTTGCGCGGCCAATGACTGGCGGCCGAGATCGGGATAGTCGGTGATGAGCCCGTCGACTTTCATGGCGATCATGGCGGCCATCCCGGATGCTTCGTTCACCGTCCACGGGACGACCTTGAGGCCAAGCGCATGCGCTTCGGCAACGTTGGCCGCGGTGACGTCGAGCCAATAGGGCGACCAGGTTGCGCAGTGCGCCGCGCTGACGAGCGCGGGAACGGAGCTGCCTTGGCGCCCCACGTCGACGCCGGCAAGCCATGGTGACGGCAGGGGCGATGGCTGGGGCGATGGCAGACTGGCGCGCGTGCCGACCGTGTTCATGTCAGCGGTTTCGATCGTCAGGCAAACGGTTTCGATGTCAGGCGCAATACGGTGCGCGGCCAACAAAGTACGCCAATCAAAGGATTGTATCGTCGTGCGGCTCGCAACGCCGGCGCGCCGCACGGCCTCCACGACGAGGCGGGCAAAGGTCTCGGGATCAGGCGTCTCATCCGGTTTGGCGGGGTCGATCTTGGTTTCGATGTTGAAGCGCGGCGTCTTGCCAGAAGTGGCAGCCAGGGCGAACAGCGCGGCGAGAGTTGGAATGCGTTCGCCATCGACGGGCTTCTGCCGCGGGAACTCCTGCGCGTAAGCCGAGCCTGGACGGATGCGGCCGATATCGAACCGCGCGAGATCAGTCAGGCTCAGCGTTCGTATCGCAGGCCCCGGCGCGGCGAGCCAAGCGCCGTCAGGCCCGCGCACAATATCGGGATTAAGCAGCGGATCGTGCGACAGCACGACAACATCGTCCCGGGTGATCGCGAGATCGGTCTCCAGCGTGGTGACGCCGATCGCCAGGGCCTCGGAAAATCCGGCCAGCGTGTTCTCCGGCCGCAACCCGCGCGCGCCGCGATGACCTTGCAGATCGAATGCTGCCATGGGTTCCGCCGCGACAATCAACAGTGCAATTCCAAATGCGAGGGCTGTGAACTCAACCCGCCGGCTTGCCGCGCCCGGCATGGTGATACTCCCGGTTCGGGCGCATCTCGGTCGCCGCCGCGATGCGGTTCGACATGTTGTAGAAACCGGTCACCGCGGCGATGTCCCAGATGTCGCGGTCGTTGAAGCCTGCCGCACGCAGCGCCTCCCGATCCGGCTCCTCGATCTTGTCGGGATGCTCGGTCAGCTTCACCGCGAAGGCCAGCATCGCCTTCTGCCGCAACGGGAGATCGGCGGCGCGAAAGTTCTGGGCGATGGTGTCGCTCAGCTCGGAGTTCTTCGAGCGCTGGCGCAACGCCGCGCCGTGTGCCGTCAGGCAGTAGTGGCAGTGATTGACCGCGCTCACGGCCACCGCGATCATCTCGCGTTCGGTCTTGTCGAGCCCGCTGTCGGCCAGCATCAGATCGTCGGCCATGTCGATGAACGCTTGCAGCTTCGCCGTGTTGAACGCGTAGGCCGCGAGCACGTTCGGCACGAAGCCCAGCTTCTCCAGGCACTTGGCGAAATAGGCGTCGAGCCCCGGCGTCAATTTCGCGCGCGGGCCAAGATCGAGCGCTGTCGGACGATCGTGCGCGGAAGCAGTGGCACGTTCGGGGGTCTTGCCGGACTTCGTCATGGCACTTCTCACCTCAGAGCCGTCATCTTATTCGATTACACGTCCACCGCGAGGCATTGTCAAAGCATCCCTCAGAGTACAATCTGAGCGTGAATTTGCTTCGGCTGTCGAGGGGTGGCGTGGCCGTGATCGAAAACGTATTGAGGCTCATGCGCAAGGGACGCCCAGAGGCGGAAGGCCTGGAGATTTTCTCCGGTCTGCTGCTGTCCAGCACGTTCGAAAAAAGTCTGGATGGCATTGATTCAGCCCGGCTTGCGCGCTTTGCGCAGGAAGCCTTCGCCCACCTGATACGCAAGCCGCACAAGCGGCACGCCGTCAACATTCGCTCGAGCGACATTCTTGCGGGCACCGACGGCGCCGCCGAAGCGCTTGCCGTGGTCGAGATCCTCAACGACGACATGCCGTTCGTCGTCGAGAGCGTGATGGGCGAGCTGCACAGCCGTGGGCTGTTGCCGCGGCTGGTGTTCCATCCGATCTTCAAGGTCAAGCGCTACGGCTCAGGCAACCTGCAGGCCGTCGTCGGGCCTGGCGACAAGCAGTGGGCCGCGGGCGATCAGGAAAGCTATATCGCGGTCGTGCTGGACGGGCTCGACGAGAGTGCGCAGCACGCGTTGGTCGAGGCGCTCGATGTCGTGCTCGACGAGGTGCGCCACGCCGCCAACGATGCCGAGGCCATCCGCAACCGCGTGACGCAGGCCATCGCTTCGTACGAGGCCATGCAGCACGGTCTCAATCCAGCGCCGGGAACGCCGTCCGGCATGGAAATCAAGGAGGCCGTCGAGTTCCTGCGCTGGCTCACCCAGGGCAATTTTACGCTGCTGGGGGCACGCGATTACGAGCTTGTCGGCATGGATCCGAAGATCGACCTGTGGCCGTCGGCGACCGGTGCGCTGGGAATTCTGCGCCGGCCCGATGCGTTACAAGCTGCGGCTCCCTCCGGCATGACGCCCGAGTTGCGTGAAATCTATCAGGGGGCGACCCCGCTCATCATTTCGAAAAGCAGCGAGCCGAGCCGGGTGCGCCGCCGCGTTCCCCTCGACAGCATCGGCATCAAGCGGTTCTCGCCGGCCGGCAAACTGCTGGGGGAATTGCGCATCGCCGGGCTGTTCAACCCGGCCTCCTACAAACAGCCGGTCGAGGCTGTGCCGCTGGTGAGGCACAAAGTTCGCCACGTATTGGCCGAGGCGCAATTCCCGCCCGACAGCCACAGCGGCCGCACGCTGCTCGACATTCTCGAGACCTTCCCGCGCGACGAGCTGTTCCAGATCGAGCAGCGCAAGCTGCAGGACTGGTCGATGACGCTGCTCGATCTCGAACTGCGCCCGCGCACATGCGTGATGTCGCGCCGGGATAGCCTCGGCCGCAGCGATACCGTGCTGGTGTTCGTGCCACGCGATTACTACTCCTCGACCTCGCGCGAGCGGATCGGGCGCTTTCTGGAGGCCGAGATCGGCGGCCGGGTTGCGGCCTTCCAGCCCTACATCACAGCGCGGCCGTTGGTTCGCATCCAGTTCACCATCGCACATGGCGAGAACGCGCCGCGCAACGTGCCGGATGCTGCGCTTGAACGGGGCATCGTCGAGCTGCTGCGAACATGGGATGAGCGGCTGGCCCTTGCGGTCGGCAAGCGGTTCCCGGCGGATCAGGCGCCGGCACTCGCGGCAACATTTCGAGGTGCGTTTTCGGCCGGCTATACCGAGACGTACCCGGTCGAGCGCGCGGTGGAGGACATCGCGCGTATCGAACGTCTAGGTCCAGAGCGGCCGGCCGCGATCGACTTTTATCGCGAGGCGGGCGCGCCTGCGCATCGTGTGCGCGCGGCGGTTTATCGCTACGACACGCCAATCCCGCTTTCGGAGCGCGTGCCGCTGCTGGAGAACCTCGGTTTCCGCGTCATCGACGAGCGCAGCCATCGTATCCGCCCCAGTCTGCCGACGAGTCTGGCTACGAGTTTGGCTACGAGTTTGGCGACGATGGGAGGCGGCGGGGCTGCCGGTGATTTCAGTGCGGTTCGCGATGTCGTGTTGCACGACATGGTGTTGGAGACCGCAGACGGCGGTGCGATCGATCTCACCGCGCAAGAAGCTCGGATGGAGGAGGCGTTTCTCGCGGTGTTCCATGGCGAAGCGGAGAACGACGCGTTCAACGGCCTCGTGGTGGCGGCGGGTCTCGACTGGCGCGAGGCGACGGTCATGCGCGCGTATGGCGCCTACATGCGTCAGATCCGGGCGCCGTTCAGTCCGCGCTACATCGCCGAAACGCTGGTGCGTTATCCGCAGATCGCGCGCGAGCTGCACGCGCTGTTCAAGGCCCGCTTCGACGATCCACGCAACGACGCGCTCGAACCGCGCGAGAAAGCCACTGCCGAGATCCGCCAGCGCATCGAAGACGCGCTGCAACGCGTCACGGGCCTCGACGAGGACCGCATCATCCGCCGCCTCCTGAACTTGATCCAGGCGACGGTGCGCACCAACGTGTTCCAGCACGACGCAGCGGGCGGACCGCCGGCGACGCTCGCCTTCAAGATCGCCTCGCGCGAGGTCGACCGCTTGCCCGAGCCCAAACCCTATCGCGAGATCTTCGTCTACAGTCCGCGGGTGGAGGGTGTGCATCTGCGGTTCGCGCCAATTGCGCGCGGGGGCATTCGCTGGTCGGATCGCGCGCAGGATTTCCGAACGGAAGTGCTGGGTCTCGCCAAGGCGCAGCAGGTCAAGAATACCGTCATCGTACCGTCGGGCGCCAAGGGCGGATTCGTGCCCAAGCAGATGAAGCGCAATGCGACGCGCGAGGAGATACAGGCCGAGGGCGTCGCCTGCTACCGTACGTTCATTTCGGCGTTGCTGGCGGTGACAGACAACATCCGCGACGGCCGTGTCGTGCCGCCTGGCG
>CAMDPA010000159.1 GCA_945903565.1 Devosia equisanguinis
AAACTGGGCGATGATCGCGTCGCTCCTCGAGACCTGCAAGTTGAATCGCGTCGATCCGCTCGCTTGGCTGACCGACGTGCTGACCAAGCTCGTCAACCTGTGGCCGGCATCCCGCATCGAAGAACTGATGCCCTGGTCCTACGTCAAAATGCAGGCATGAGACCAAGTCCAGGTGGGGCGGCTGGCCCGCTTACGATCTTCCCATCCTGATTGCGAGTGGTTCGTTGCCGGCGCCTGGTCAAGCCCAATGCCAAGCTTTCTACCTAGCTTGCGAAATTCGCGCGGGCCGAGCGGCAGGCGCTTGCCGAAAAACCTATCGATCTGCCGTTCAACACCCTTGTCAGGTGGCGCTCGAACGCCTTTCCTATTCTTATTGGCAATGACCTTCCACTCCTCGACCACTTTCTTTTCAAGGGCCTGCATTTCACTTTTTATGTCACGCGCTGGCGCCGGCGCCGGCGTGTGGCGTTCGATATTCTGCTGGATTGATTCGTTCTTGCTGGGAAAAAGGGCATCCCCCCTTTTCTTCGCCTCGAAACTTACTACCGATTTTTCCTCATCATCTGATTCACTCATCGTATCAATCCCTCATGAGCCATATTTGATTGCAAACAGTAACAATTACGTAATTGGCATGGCTAGCCTGTAGAACTCCAGATCTTAAACCGTTGCTAGGCCGGGGGAAGTCGTTTTCAGCCTTCTCACGATCCAGGATAAGATCACCCAGAAGGCGACGAAATTCCCGCTTTGAACGCCCATGAATGTGTCGATGCCACTGCTGCTCATGCGGCGGCAAGTTGCTGTTCTCCATCACTGGCTTTGTCAGGGCTCGCGCAATAATGCCGTCCTCGCTGTCATTAAAAACACCGCGCTCGAAGTCTTTGCGTTCGCTTTCCACGATCAAAGTCACAAGATAGGAAATCAATTCCATGAACTCTTCACTCTGCCTCATGATCTGCTGCACTTCGACCGCCGTGAGGGGAGCGAATCTGACGACTGTACTCAGCAGAAATTTTCTGGCGAGATCGGTTTCCGCATCGCGTCGCTCCTCCGGATCGAGACGCTCATGCTGCTCCAAGAGCCACGAACGGCGCCAAGTTCGATATCGGGCGGCTTCATTGGCGAAAGTTCCCACCGAGGGATTGAGGCGCATGCCCTCATCGGCCATCTTACCCTGTTCAGAGTCGCCGTCACTGCCTGACGCGGGACCAATACTCCCAGCCGCCGGCGGTGTTCGTGCGCGCTCCTTTTCCTGCCTAAACCAAGCATCAAGATCTGATTTGTACGTGGAGATGTCTGACGAAGCATGTCGTTCCCAAAGGTGGGCCTCTGCGCTCGCCGCCAAATCCGGTAGTACCGTCATGACGGGGTCGAACACCTTGTAATGGATCTGCTGGTGAACATACGGAACGACGATGATCAGCCCAGGTACATCTGCGAACCGCCGCAACAAGGTCGTGAACTCCTGCGCGACGCGATGGGAGCACCTGTCGATATCGTCGATGATCAGCATTAGCTTGCGCTGCTTGCCAAACCGCCACCACGATGACCGAGAGACATGCCGCACGACATTCTTGAGCGTCTGTTGCCACATGATTTGCGGCGCGCGCGCAACGGGGCTCTCCGCTCCGGCTTGGTCACGGCCGGTGATATAGGAAGCAGCGGCCTGAAGATATGCGGGAAGCTTCAGCAGTCCCTACCAAAGCACCGGAACAGCAAGCCACGCCCCGGACTTGGCAACCTGCCAATCCATAGTCAGGCGCGTAATCAAAGCAGTTTCCATGGATTGCTCGCCCTCGAACGTCCAAGCATTCAGGCGAACGGGGATAACATCCTTCATACAGTGGGCGCGGATTTCGACCCAGTCCGTCACCGTCGTCTTGCCGGACCCCCATGGACCGTCCAAAGCCACGATAATTGCTCCAGTCGAGGGTTCCGCAGTACCGGTAAGCCCAGAACTTCGAAGCACATCATCAACTGTTTTCTTTTGCGAGACCAACGGCTTAAACGCGGCATCAACCCGATCTTTTAGTGTGCGCGCGTCCCGGTTGACGTAGCTGAAAAACAGAAAGCCAAGACGACAAGCCAGTTCGAAAACGATGAGGGCGCCAATCAAAAAGAACACGCTGGAAATTTGCCCAATAGAATATGCGGACCACGCAGCCGAGAACAATCCAAGAAAGAGAGTTGCCGAGAAGATGACCAGCCCGAGGTAAATAACGAGCTGAGGAGCAAACAGCGCGACGATTGCAGCCAATGAGCCCACGGCAATAATGTACTTTACTGACGACCTAGTGCTCTCGCGCGGCAATATCCTCATCCGGTTGATCGTCGTGGCGTCGGCAATTTGATTAAACTGAAGAGGAAGATCTATCTCGCCCCTTCTCGCTGCAATTTCTCTGTCGTGACGAGACTTGTTCAATCTCCGCTCTACGTCCTCCAGGTATTCGACGGCACGGGGCACGGCACCAAACGTCAAGTTGATCAATTGCATCGCGCGTTCGAGCGATTGCCAGCCAGTCGCAGAATTCGAGCCGCCGACGTTCTGCTCGCGCAATGGTTCTGACCAAAGTGGCGCGTAGTGAGCCTTTATCGAGTCATAGATCCGAGTTGTTTCGTATGCTCCGGTCTTGCTGTCCTTTTTGAATGGAATTTCTTGAAGCGGCTCACAGACAAGAAACAGTGTTGCCAGAATTAAGACCAGAGCGAACATGCGGCGCTTGAAGCTGGCGGCAATTGCTCGCAAGAACTCCAATTGACTGGGATGGCGCCCCATCATCAGTCTCGCCCAAGCAGATTCCTGATTAGTCGTGGCTTTGGTAAAATACGATAAATTCACTCTACGCCCCCCACCCAATAAGTCAAACGCTCCTTGTGCAGATCGTGCTTGTCCGTCTTGCTTCATTATGGAGGCAAGAAAGCCAACACGGCAAGTGACTGTCAAGGACGCCCAGGCGGTCAGGTTGGCCTACGCAGCCCTGCCACGGCAGCCCGTAGTTATCCTCCCCCCTCTGTCCGCTTGCCGGAGAAACCTACATCCGTAGTGGCAACAACTGAACATCTGGCAGCCCGAACTCGTGCTCTACGTGGCCGGGAACGCGCTGCATGGCCTTGCACTACGTCGAAGTTCACTTCGACCACGTCGCCGGGCAGATTCAGCTAGGTGTTATGGTCGCCGGGGACGTCGAACACGCGGTCGAATTCGCCCGATGAACCGTGGCGATATCGCTAGTCCCGCTTCCCGAAGATCGCGCTGCCGACGCGGACATGGGTGGCGCCGAATTCGATCGCCGTCTCGAAATCCGCGCTCATGCCCATGCTGAGCTGGCTCAGCCCGTTTTCCCCTGCCAGCTTGGCCAGAAACGCGAAGTGTACCGCCGGCTCCTCCTCGTGCGGGGGGATGCACATCAGGCCCGCGATGGCGAGGCCGAGCTCCTCGCGGCACAGCTTGAGCAGCGCGGGCAGGTCGCGCGGGAGCACGCCGGCCTTCTGCGGTTCCTCGCCGGTATTGACCTCGACGAACAGCGTGAGTTGGCGGTTCTGCCGCTTCATTTCGTCGGCCAGCGCGCGCGCGATCTTCGGGCGGTCCACGGTGTGAATGCAGTCGAAAAGTTCCACCGCCTCGCGCGCCTTGTTGGACTGCAGCGGGCCCATCAGATGCAATTCGATGCCGGGAAAGCGGGCCTTTAGCGCGGGCCATTTCGACTTCGCCTCCTGCACGCGGTTCTCGCCGAATACGCGATGGCCAGCCTCCAGCGCCGGCACGATCTCGGCCTCGCCGAAGGTCTTGGTGACGGCGACGAGTGTGACGGTCGCGGGATCGCAGCCCACGCCACGGGCGGCGGAGGCGATGCGGGCGCGGATGTCGTTGAGGCGTGGGTGATCTGGCATCAGCGGGCACCGGGCTTGGATTCGTACAGGCGGCTGTTTTGGACAATGGTTACATCGTGCGCACCTGCTCTGGATGAGGGTACGCTTTCGAAATCTCTACCCGCATCACGCGGGTACGATATGGTGTTCCCCAACTGCCGCTGGCTGCGACATAACCGGGGCATTGTGTCGATCAATCGCTGTTCCTTCGACATATCTATCCATCCCAGCCCAAAGTTCCAGCCAGCACCTGTTCCAGCCAGCAACTTGACCCACTGCCGCCTTTCGGGCTCTTTAGCCGGTGAATTTCCCTGTTGCACCGCAAGAAGAGCCGCAAACCGCTATGCCCGCCGACCAGCCGATCGAACGACACAATGCCCCTGTTGCCGAGAAGCGATGGCAACAGGCGTGGGAAAAAGCTAATATTTTCAGTGCCTCCAATGCCGACCGGCGGCCAAAGTGCTACGTGCTGGAGATGTTTCCGTACCCCTCCGGGCGCATCCACATGGGGCACGTGCGCAACTACGCGATGGGCGACGTGTTCGCCCGCTATAAGCGCGCCAACGGCTTCAACGTGCTGCATCCCATGGGCTGGGACGCGTTCGGCATGCCGGCCGAGAACGCCGCGATGGCGCGCAAGACGCATCCGGCGACCTGGACCTACGCCAACATCGCGGCGATGAAGGCCCAGCTCAAGAGCATGGGCCTGTCGCTCGACTGGAACCGTGAAATCGCGACCTGCGACGTCGAATATTACCATCAGCAGCAGAAAGTCTTCCTGGATCTGCTGGGCAAGGACTTGGCCTATCGCGGCGTCGGCAAGGTCAACTGGGACCCCGTCGACCAGACCGTGCTCGCCAACGAGCAGGTGATCGACGGCAAGGGTTGGCGCTCGGGCGCCGAGGTCGAGCAGCGCGAGATGCCGGTCTGGTATTTCCGCATCACGCGCTACGCCGACGAGCTGCTGGAGGCGCTCACGACCCTGGAGCGCTGGCCGGAGAAGGTGCGCCTGATGCAGGGCAAGTGGATCGGCCGCTCGGAAGGGCTGTCGATGCGCTATGCGCTCGAAGGCAGCGCCCGGCCCACCGGCAAGCCATGGAAGGAGCTGGAGGTTTTCACCACCCGCGCCGATACCATCTTCGGCGGCAGTTTTTGCGCGCTCTCGCCGGGGCATCCGCTGACGCTGGAGCTGGCCAAGAACAACAAGAAGCTGCAGGATTTCATCGACGAGTGCGCCAAGGTCGGCACCTCCGAGGAGGACCTGGCGCGGGCGGAGAAGAAGGGCTTCGACACCGGCATCGTCGCCGTGCATCCGCTGATCCCGGGGTGCAAGCTCAAGGTGTTCGTCGCCAACTTCGTGCTGATGGGCTACGGCACCGGGGCAATCTTCGGCTGCCCGGCGCACGACCAGCGCGACTTCGAGTTCGCCACGAAGTATGGGCTTACCATTACGCCAGTCGTGATCCCGGAAAGCGAGTCTGCAGCCACGTTCAAGCTCGCCGGCGAAGCCTATGACGGGCCTGGACGCCTTGCGAACTCGCAGTTCCTCGACGGCATGTCGATCGAGCAGGGCAAGGCCGAGATCGCCAAGCGCATGGAGGCCGCCGGCAAGGGCGAGCGGAAGGTTATGTACCGGCTGCGCGACTGGGGCGTGTCGCGCCAGCGCTATTGGGGCTGCCCGATCCCGGTCGTCCATTGCGAAACGTGCGGCGTGGTGCCGGTGCCGAAGAAGGATCTGCCGGTCAAGCTGCCCGACGACGTGACGTTCGACGTGCCCGGCAATCCGCTGGCACGGCATCCGACGTGGAAGCACGTGGGGTGCCCGCAGTGCGGCAAGCCCGCCACGCGCGAAACCGACACGATGGATACGTTCGTCGACAGCTCCTGGTATTTCGCGCGGTTCTGCTCGCCGCGCGCGGATGTGCCGGTGGAAGCGGACGCGGCCAACTATTGGCTGCCGGTCGACCAGTACATCGGCGGCATCGAGCACGCGATTTTGCACCTGCTCTACTCGCGCTTCTTTTCCCGCGCGATGATGGAAACCGGGCATCTCGCGGTGAAGGAGCCGTTCGCTGGCCTGTTCACCCAGGGTATGGTGGTGCACGAGACCTATCAGTCGGCGGCGGGCAAGTGGCTGCTGCCGGGCGAGGTGCGGTTCGAGGGCGACGGCGGCCAGCGCGCGGCGTTCGAGATCGCCAACGGCGCGCCGGTCGTGATCGGCGCGATCGAGAAGATGTCGAAGTCGAAGAGCAACCTCGTCGACCCCGACGACATCATCGTGCAGCACGGTGCGGACTGCGCGCGCTGGTTCATGCTGTCCGACAGCCCGCCGGAACGCGATGTGATCTGGACCGATACGGGGGTTGCAGGCGCCGGACGGTTCATCCAGCGCGTGTGGCGGCTCGTCAACGAGGCCGCCGATGTCGCCGCTCCGGCCGGTTCGGCGATGCCGAATGCGTTTTCCCCAGGTGCGATGGAGTTGCGCCGGGCCGCGCACAAGGCGCTGTCGCGGGTCGGCACCCAAATCGAGGGGTTGCGCTTCAACGTGGCGGTGGCTCAGCTCTACGAGTTCGCGTCTCAGTTGCAGGCGGCGCTCGCAAAGCCCGGCGAAGACGGCATGCCGTGGGCGCTGCGCGAGGCCACCGAGTTCCTCGCCAGCATGATCGGGCCGATGATGCCGCACCTGGGCGAGGAGTGCTGGGCGCGACTTGGATACAACACCTTGCTGGCGGATCGTCCGTGGCCCAAGGCGGATGACGCCCTTCTCGTTGACGATACGATCACCATTGCCGTACAGGTGAATGGCAAGAGAAGGGATGAGCTGACGGTTCCACGGGCAGCCGGCGATGCGGAGATCGAGGCGCTGGCTTTGAAGCTGGAGGCTGTGATCCGCGCCATGGAAGGCAAACCGGCCCGTAAGGTGATCGTCGTCCCGCAAAGGATCGTGAATGTCGTCGTCTGACGCGTCAAAAGGGTCTGTGCTGATGCACTCTCGACATGAGGGTGCTTCCAGGCGTGCTTTTGTACGTGCGCTGGTGGTGGGCATCGCGGCAGGCGGCTTGGCTGGCTGCGCGGGTGGGTTCCAGCCGCTGTACGGCTCGCTCGGCAATGGCCAGGGCCTCGGCGATAAGATGGCCCAGGTCGACATCGCGCTGATCCCCGGCCGCAACGGCCAGCGCATCCGCAACGAATTGATCTTCAAGTCCTATGGTGGCGGCGCCGGTCAGTCGCCGCGTTATCGGCTGGAAGTCGCGATCAAGGAGACGTCGACATCGACGCTCGTGCTGCGCGACGGGAACTCGGCCGGCCAGATCTTCCAGATCGACGCGAAGTTCCAGTTGATCGACATCGCCTCAAAGAAGGTTCTGCTGGAAGGCAACAGCCAGAGCCGGGCAACGTCGGAGCGGTTCGCCAATGTCTACTCCAATGTCCGCTCCGGAGACGACGCGCAGGAGCGCGCGGCCAAGACGATCGCGACCGATTTGAAGGCGCGCATCGCGGGCTTCCTCAGCACCACGCCGGCCTGATTGGTCCGGATACATCGGTTGCAAGGCAAGGGGCGTCATGCCGGAGGCGCGCACCTGTACACTCCTCCTTAAAAATGACGCAGCCCATTGAAAATGCTGCATTTTTACTAAATGCGGCGGGCCGTTTCCTCTGAGATGCACACCAATGGTCGCGTTCAAGGCACAACAGGTCGCTGGGTTCTTGAAGGCGATCGAGCCGCGCTTCAACGCCGTGCTCGTGTTTGGCGACGACGCTGGGCTCGTGTCGGAGCGCGCGCGCCTTGCCGCCAATGCTTTCGCCGCGCGATCCAAGCCGGCCGGTGAGATCCTGCGCATCGAGGATTCGGATCTCGACGGCGATCCCGACCGGATGCACACCGAACTGCAGACCGTCTCAATGTTCGGCGGGGCACGCGTGGTGCGCACGAGCACCAGTCGCAAGGTCAACGCGGTGTTCCTGAAGTCCCTGCTGGAGCCCGGCGCGATGACGGGTGCGCTGGTGGTGGAAGGCGGCGGCATGAGGGCGGACGACGCCATTCGCAAGCTGTTCGAGGCGTCCAGCATCGGCGCCGCTCTGCCGTGTTATCCTGACGAGGCGCGCGATCTGGACACGGTGGTGCGCGAGATGCTGGCCGAGGCCAAAATCCAGATCGAGCCCGACGCGCGCCAGCTTCTCGTCAGCCGGCTGGGCGCGGATCGCGCGCTGTCGCGGGCGGAGATCGACAAGCTCGCGCTGTATGCCCACGGCAAGCCTTCGATCACGGTGGAGGACGTCGAGGCGGTGGTGGGCGATGCCGCGGAGATGGCGCTCGATTCCATCCTGTTCTCGGTCAGCGGTGGCAACGGCAAGAAGGCGGTGGTCGAGCTCGATCGCACTGTCGCGTCTGGCGACAGCGCGCAGGGGGTGATCATCATGACGATGCGGCACTTCCAGCGGCTGCATCGCATTCGGGCGGCAATCGATCAGGGCCGCTCGTTCGATGACGCCACACGCGGTATCCGCCCGCCGCTGATCTATAAGACGAAGGGCGTGATCGAAGCGCACTGCCGTGCGTGGGATCTGCCCCGTCTTGATCGCGCGATCGCGCTGATCGGGCGGGCGGCCAAGGATGCCAGGCTGTCGGGCCCGCTCGAGGTGACGCTTACCGAGCGGCTGCTGTTGAGCCTGGCGGCGCTGGCGGGTGGCGGGGCGCGGCGACGGTAGGCGCCCTACAACGACCTATCCCCTGCGCCGGAAAATCTCGGTGGCGGCGAGGCCAGCCATTAGCGACAGCAGCACGGTTGCCATGCCGTAGAGCATAGGCTGGCCGAATGCGAACGAGTGGACGAAGTGCTCGAACCCTTCGCGGCGTAATTGCATCCGGGCGGGGAAGGTGTGCAGCAGCCGGCCTTCACGGAACAAGTGCACGCGCGCGACCAGCGGACCCACCGGCACATTGGCCGGGAGGTCGACGGAGGCGCGGAACAGGCTGCGGCCGATGAAGACGACGCCGAACGGCCGCTCTACATAAAGCCGCTCGCGTTGCTTGATACGCACGACGGAACCCTTGAAATCTTCCAGCTCGCCCGTCGTCACGCCGCTTTCCCAGCCGCTGATCGGCGTCATTCGCACGTGCTCGAAACCGATCTCGTTGTCGCGCAGCAGGATCGGGTCGGCGATCTCCTCGAGCGGGCGCGTGGAGAGGATCGCATAGTAGCTCGGCACGCTCTGGAATGTGATCGAGGCCGAGTTGAGCCAGATGCCGGCGGGGTTGCTCTTCTTGCGAGCGACCAGGCGCGTCGGCGTTCCCTCCACCACGATGACGATGTCGTAGAACAGCGACTCAGCGCTTGGCTGCTGGCTGTTGTCGACGGCGCCGAACACGACGAGCTCGGTGCCGGTGAAGCCGGATGTCACCGCCACGCTGCGTGAGGAAACATCGGCCTGTACGGTTTCGCGCGCCACCGCAACGGCGGCCGGTGCGGTGGTGGTGGCAGGCGGTGGCAAGGCTGGTTGCACTGCCGTTTCGGGCGGACGCACCGGCGGACGGCGCTGCGCGCTGGCGACATCAGGTGCTGCGAGAAGCAAGACGGCCGAGATGTGCAACACACTCAAGATCGTGGGTCTGCTCCGCCGAGCCGGCGCAACCCGGCCGGCCATTCCGCGGGCGAAGCAAATCCAACGATCGAGCAGGCCAACCATGGGCAACCAGCGGCAAAAGCGAAGATGGTCCAGCGCGCTGGCATCGGTGGCAGCCTCGATGGCCGCTTGCGTGCCGTTGCGTGTTCGATCAGGGGGCAGGCGGGAGTATGTGGCGATCATGTAAGCCAGCTGGCTGGCGCTGGGTCAACGGCCAACTGAAGTGCTGCGAGGTCGTGCGAACGGGCCCGGTGGCGTTTCCACGGGCCCGTAGCGATGCCGATCTCCAAGGATTGATCGGGTGCTCAGCGCACCCGCTGCTTCCAACCTTCGCCGGCCTGACGGGGATCGTTCAGGGCCTGCTCGGAGGGCTTTGGCCGCCACGAGCGCAGCTCGGTCTCGGCCTCGGCCAGCTCGCTCGGCGACAGCTTGGCGCGCAGGCTTTCGCGGCGGCGCGCGGCCTCCTCGTCACCGGCGCGGGCCGCCAGCGAGAACCACTTGTAAGCCTGCTTGGTATCACGCTCCATGCCAAGCCCGCTGTCCTGCATGATCGCAAGATTGAACTGGCTATCGGTCAGGCCATGATCGGCCGCGGCCTGGAACCACTTGGCGGCGGTCGCATAGTCGGTCGCGGCGGCGTCGCGGCCGGCGCTCAGCACGGCCAGGTTGTGCATGGCCTTGACGATGCCTTGCTCGGCGGCACGCTGATACCAGATGCGGGCGCGGGCGAGATCGGCCTTCAGCCCGAGGCCGCGCTCGTACATGCTGCCGAGCCGGTACTGGGCCGGCGCGTAGCCCTGCGAGGCGGATCGCTGGTACCAGACGATGGCCTGCTGGAGATCCTGCGTAACGCCCTTGCCCTCGGCAAAGCGAACGCCGATCTCATACTCGGCCGAGGGATCACCCTTGGCCGCGGCGGTCCGCAGCGAGTTCGGGCCAATCGAGATCGGCGGCATGGCGTTGGACGTTGGGCGTGCTGCCGCGGACGGTGCGTCCATGGCATACGCGGCGGGCGTGGTCGGCACGCCTTGCAGGCTCTGGACAACCAGATCGCCGGGCGTGGCCGGGAAGCCGCTGTTGCCTGGCAGCATGGCGGTCGGGAACGCAGCGCCGTTGTCGTCGCCGGGAACTTCGCCGCCGGGCAGCGAGCTGCGCCGTGGCGGTGCGGCCGCAGGACCAGGGGCCGGGGCAGGGTGATTCAATTCACCGCGTATGATGGCGGCGCGAACAGAGTTCTAACGGTCTCCGCCCGACGGAGACCACCGATGAACGCGCTGACCTTGTTCCAAGCCCTCGAAGCTATCCCGGATCATCGGACCAAGAAGGGCAGACGCT
>CAMDPA010000160.1 GCA_945903565.1 Devosia equisanguinis
CATGGTCCAATTGGGATGCCGTAGTGCCTCCTCCAGGGTGGCAGTGGCCAGTCGCTTGGAGGACCAGGTTCGAAACGGTCCGCCTGAAGCCGTGAGCGTTATGCGCTCGATCGAGGCCAGGTCCGAGGTGCCGATCGCCTGAAAAGCCGCGGAATGTTCGGAGTCGACGGGCAACAGCTCGGTTCCCGCGGCCGCCACAGCGGCCATAAATACATCGCCCCCCGTGACCAGGCATTCCTTGTTGGCAAGTGCGACACGGCGGCCCTGGGCTACGGCGGCGAATGTCGGGCGCAAGCCCGCAGCGCCTACGATTGCGGCGACGACACAGTCGGCGGGTCGCGTCGCGGCTTCCACCAGCGCATCCGCGCCAGCTGCGGCTTCGATGCCAGTACCGGCAAGCAGCGATTTGAGTTCGAGGTAACTGGCGGGATCGGCGACGACAGCTGTCTCGGCGCGGTGTGCCTTCGCCAGAGCCGAAAGCGGGCCGGCGTTCGAGTATGCGGTAACCGCAACGACATCGAAGGCGTCGGGATTGCGCGCGACGAGATCGAGGGTATTGGATCCAATCGAGCCGGTCGCGCCAAGGATGCTTAGGCGCCGGGGGGAGCCACCAGGTGACCATCGGCTTGCGTCAGCGCGCGGCCGCGCTGATGAATGCACAGGTGCGGTCGCGTCTGGATTGTGCACGAAATCATCCATATTGTGGTCCCTCTAGGACCAGAGAAGCAGGGCTTGACCGGGCGAACCAGCCCCGCGCATGGCGGCCAGCAAAGCCGCCAACGATGCCGCCGTGACGATACCGTCCATGCGATCCATGAAGCCGCCATGTCCGGGAATGAGGCCGCTGGCATTCTTGACGGCGAATGCGCGCTTGAGCGCGGATTCCGCGAGATCTCCGATCTGCGATACGATCGACAACCCGATCGCGGTGGCAGCGAGCGCAAGCGGTGCGGTGGGCGATGTGATGAAGCCGGCAAAAAGCACGCCTGCCAACGCCGCGAACGCCAACCCGCCGATGGTGCCGGCCCACGTTTTGCCCGGAGAGAGTGCCGGCCACAGTTTAGGTCCACCGATCATGCGGCCGCACAGGTACGCGAATGTATCCGTGGTCCATACGATCACGAATACGAACAGAATTGCCAGCGCGCCAAATGTATCGGTGCCACGCAGCCAGATCAGTGCGATCACGGGCAAGCCGACATAGGCGACGCCGAGCGCGGAAAGTAATCTGTGGCGCGATTGACCAATTGCGAGGACAGCCAGCGTGCCGATCGCTACCGCGGCTAGCGCCCAGCCGATCATGCCCTTTGCAGTGAGCGGTGCGGCAGCCAGTACCGTGATGGCCTGTATGAGAAGGGCGCTGTCGACTGCGACGCCGCGCACCATGCGCGACCATTCCCAGCTCATCGCGAGCGCAATGGCCAGGACCATCAAGGCGAAGGGCAGTGCACCGAACCAGTTGCAGGTGAGCGCAACCGCCGCCATCACGATACCCGACAACAAACGGGGCAACAGGTCCTTTGGCAACGCAGCCGGACCAGCGATCGCAATCCGCTCTGTGACCTCCCCCACCTCTTGCCTCCTTTCAAGCTCTGGAGCGGTGAGAGAGCCCGCCGAACCTGCGGCTTCGCGAGGCGTACTCGCTGACAGCTTGGACCAGCAGCTCGCGGCCAAAATCGGGCCAGAACGCATCGAGGAACACGAATTCGGTGTAGGCGGCCTGCCACAGCAGGAAATTAGAAAGTCTTAGCTCGCCGCTGGTGCGGATCAGCAGCTCGGGGTCGGGAACGCCCTTGGTGTCGAGCTCGGCGCTCAGCATTTCCGGTGTGATGTCGGCCGCAACGATCTCGCCGTTCAGTGCCCTCTCGGCCAGGCGCCGGGCCGCCCCAGCGATCTCCCGCCGCGAGCCATAGTTGAAGGCGATTACGAGGGTGATTGCGGTGTTGGCTCGCGTCAGATCACGCGCCTCGTCCATCAGGGCCAACAGCTCGGTGTCGACATTGGCGCGGTCGCCGATCACCTGGATGCGAACGCCGGATTGATGCAGCTCCGCCAAATCGCCGCGGATGAAGCGCTTCATCAGACCCATGAGGTCGTCGATCTCGGCCATCGGCCGCGACCAATTTTCCGAGGAGAATGCGTACAGCGTCAGATATTCGATCCCCAGCTCGATACCCGCGCGCACAGTTCGCCGCACAGCTTCCACGCCCATGCGGTGGCCGACGGCGCGCGGCAAGCCACGCGCTTTGGCCCACCGGCCGTTGCCATCCATGATAATGGCGACGTGCCGGGGCATCTGCGCCTGGGCGCCAGCCAGTTTCTCTTTATCCAGCGTCTCCAAGGTGCGGGCACTCGCTCGGGGTTATGTATGGCGGATCAAGGGCGAAAACGCGTCAGACCTTGTTGATTTCCGCTTCCTTCGCGACCAGCGCCGCGTCGATTTCCTTGATGATCTTGTCGGTCAATTCCTGTACCTTGGTCGAGTTCTTCTTGGCCTCGTCCTGGCCCATTCCGTCTTTCTCGGCCTTTTTCAGCGCTTCCATTCCTTCGCGGCGGATGTTGCGAACGGCAACGCGTGCTGTCTCGGTATACTTGTGCGCGATCTTGACCAGTTCCTGCCGGCGGTCGCTGGTCAGCGCGGGGATCGGCAAGCGAAGGACTTGGCCGTCGATGATCGGGTTCAGGCCAAGGTTGGCCTCCCGGATCGCTTTGTCCACGGCGGAGACGGCGGCCTTGTCCCAAACCTGGACCGAGAGCATGCGTGGCTCGGGCGTGCTGACGTTGCCGACCTGGTTGAGCGGCAAGCGCTGGCCATACAAGTTGACCATGACCGGGTCGAGCAGCGACACGCTGGCGCGGCCGGTTCGCAGGCCCGTGAACTCACGCTTCAGAACGTCGAGCCCGGAGCGCATGCGCTTTTCGAGATCGGATATGTCGAATTTGGCGGCCATTGGCGTCACCTCGTCTCAAAGCCCACCACGCCCGCTGACCCCGGCCCCCACCGGACAGTCTGCGGCGTAGTACACCCTTCGCCGGTTTCAAGGTTGGGCAGGTCTGTCGCCTTGCCCGTGCTCAAACCTGGCTCGTGATGATGGTGGTCCGGGCTTCCCCACGCAGCAGCTTTAGCAGGTTCCCGGGCTCGTCGATGGAAAATACAATTACCGGAAGATCGTTGTCGCGAGCAAGTGCGATGGCAGCACCGTCCATGACTTTCAGATCCTTCGCGAGCACTTCGGCGTATGTGAGCCGGTCGTAGCGCGTTGCGGTCGGGTCTTTCTTGGGGTCGGCGGAGTAGACGCCATCCACTTGCGTCGCTTTGACCACCGCCTCGCACCCCATCTCGATCGCGCGCAGCGCTGCGGTCGTATCGGTGGTGAAGAACGGATTGCCGGTGCCGGCGGCGAAGATCACCACGCGGCCAGCGGAGATGTGTGCAAGCGCCTTGGGGCGGACGTAGGATTCGCACACCGTCGGCATGGGGATCGCGGACACGACGCGGGCATCGACACCGATCTGTTCGAGCGCGTTGCCCAGGGCCAGGGCGTTCATTACAGTCGCCAGCATGCCCATGTAGTCGGCGGTGGCGCGTTCCATGCCGGCGGCGGCACCGGCCAGCCCACGGAAGATGTTGCCGCCACCGACTACGACGCCAATCTCAGCGCCCGCCCGAAGTCCCGCCGCGATGTCGGCCGCGAGGCGGTTCGTCACGGCGATGTCGATGCCGTACTGGCCCTTGCCCATCAACGCTTCGCCCGACAGCTTGAGCAGCAGACGCTTGTAGCGCAGTGGGGGCGAGGTGCTCATGGACGTGCTCTCGGATAGGATGGCGCGGCTCGTTCTAGCACAACGGCCGGCGAGGTGAACCCCGCCGGCCGCGCAATTTCCATAGCATTTCGATGCAAAATCGGTGCAGACGCTGTGTTAACCGCCGGCAACCGCCTTGGCGACCTCGGCAGCGAAGTCCTCTTCCTTCTTGTCGATACCTTCGCCGAGCGCATAGCGCACGAACTTGGTGATCTTGATCGGGCCGCCAGCTGTCTTCTCGGCTGCCTTCACGGCCTCTGCGACCGTTGCCTTGCCGTCGACCACGAACACCTGCAGCATCAACACGACCTGCTGGAAGAACTCCTTGCGCAAACGGCCTTCGCTGGCTTTGGCAAGGATCTCGTCGGACTTGCCGGCGTTGCGGGGCTCGGCCTTCGCTTGTTCGACGTAGATCGCGCGCTCGCGATCGATCAGCGCGGGATCAAGTTCCTCGGCAGTGACCGCTTGCGGGTTGGCGGCTGCGATATGCATCGCGATTTGGCGACCGAACTCTAGGAGCTTGGCTTTGTCGCCGGTGCTTTCGAGGGCGACGAGTACGCCGATCTTGCCGACGCCGTCGGCGAGCCGGTTATGGATGTAATCGGCGACCACGCCCTCCTTGACCGAGATCGCGGCCGTGCGGCGCGCGCTCATGTTCTCGCCGATGGTGGAGATTGCCTCCTTGACGTAGTCTTCGACGGATAGGTTGGAGCCGGGATACTTGGCGGGCAGTAGCTTCGCCATGTCGCCATTGGCGGCCGGCGCCAGCGTTGTAATCTGCCGGACCATGTCCTGGAACTTGTCGTTGCGGGCGACGAAGTCCGTCTCGGAGTTGACCTCGACGGTCGCGCCGTTATCGCCCTTGACGATGACGCCGATCAGGCCCTCCGCGGCGACGCGGCCGGACTTCTTGGCGGCCTTCGACAGCCCCTTCTTGCGGAGCCAGTCGACGGCGGCTTCCATGTTGCCGTCGTTTTCCGTCAGCGCCTGCTTGCAGTCCATCATGCCAGCGCCGGTGCTCTCGCGCAGGTCCTTGATCATCGCGGTGGTGATCGCTGCCATCGGGGTTCTCCACGTGTAAAAAAGCAAAAAGGGGCCAGACCGTTAGGGCCTGACCCCGCTCATTTCGGGTGCGAGGCCTGTGCGGTTAGACTGCCGCTGCAGCCACGAGCTTCTTGGCCTGATCGATCCAGGTGTCCTTGGCGATGTTGCCCTTGAGGCGCAGCTGCCGCTCGAGCAGGCGGATGTTGAGTTCGTCGAGTTCCGCGATCTGCCAGAAGTGGAACACGCCGGCGTCGTTGAGACGCAGTTCCAGCTTCGGCGAGATACCGGTGATGCGCTTGAGATCGTCCGCTTCGCCGCGGGCGCCTTCGATGCCGACGAACCTGGTCGGGCCGAGATCTTCCGTGATCGGCTGCTCCGCCGCGCCGATGTCGACGCCATGGGCTGCCTGGCCGCGTTCGATGCCGTCGATCGCCGCGCGCGCGATGAGATCGCAATACAGCGTGATGGCACGGCCAGCGTCGTCATTGCCGGGGATCGGGAAATCGATGCCGTCGGGATCGCAGTTGGTGTCGACCACCGCCACGATGGGAATGCCGAGTTTACGGGCTTCCGCGATCGCGATCTGCTCCTTGTTGGTGTCGATCACGAACAGCACGTCCGGCGTGCCGCCCATGTCCTTGATGCCGCCGAGTGCCTGGTTGAGCTTCTCGCGCTCGCGCGTAAGGGTCAGCAGCTCCTTCTTGGTGCGGCCACCGCCGTCGCCGGCCAGGATATCGTCGAGCTGACGAAGCCGGCGAATCGAATGCGAGATTGTCTTCCAGTTGGTCAGCGTGCCGCCGAGCCAGCGGTGGTTGATGTAATACTGTGCGGAGCGCTTGGCGCCTTCGGCGATCGATTCGGACGCCTGCCGCTTGGTGCCGACGAACAGGACGCGGCCGCCGCCTGCGACGGTGTCGGAGATCTTGAGCAGCGCCTGGTGCAACAGCGGCACGGTCTGCGTGAGATCGACGATGTGGATGTTGTTGCGCTTGCCGAAGATGAAATTCTTCATCTTCGGGTTCCATCGATGCGTTTGATGGCCGAAGTGCACGCCAGCTTCGAGGAGCTGACGCATATTGTAAACGGGCAGCATGATGCTTCCTTTTCCGGTTGTCCGCCGCGGACGGGAAAGACGAAGCACGCCCAACCCCATCCGCGCGAGAGCGCATGGTATTGGCCGTTGTTCGTCCACCGGAGCGCGCGAGCGGGGCTTTAGAGCCGCCCGGACGCATATGTCCGCGTGTGAGATGAGGCGGGTTTTAGTGTGCGCAACCGCCCTTGACAAGGGGTGAAAGGCGGCCGGTGAGGGCGGTGCCGTGTTGACGCACCCGGGGTGCAGGTCTTACGATCGGGTCGAGCCCCGCTGAGAGGGCACCGATGCGAGGAGCCGACCGATGCAGGACGTCATGGATATCGAGGTCAAGCCGCTTTCGTCCAACTGCGGCGCGGAAATCCTGGGCGTGGACCTGAGTAAAGAGCTGTCGAAGGCGGTCATCGACAAGATCAAGCAGGCGTGGCTCGATCACCTCGTTATCGTGATTAGAGATCAGAAGATCGATCAGGAACAGCAGCTTAGGTTCGCCGCGCACTTTGGCCCGCTGGGCGAGCGCAAGAAGGCGCCGGATGCGCTGGCGGCGCGCACCGAGGGTATTTACCAGACCGATAAGCGGGTGCTGCTCGTGTCCAACATCAAGGTTGACGGCAAGTCGGTCGGTGCGTTCGGCGACGGCGATATGTGGTTCCACATCGACAGCGGCTACGCGGAAAAACCCTATAATTATACGTTCCTCTACGCGGTAGAACTGCCCAAAACAGGTGGCAACACGCTGTTTTCCAACATGTATAATGCGTACAACGCACTGTCGACCGAGATGAAGCAGAAGTTGGCCGGCAAAAAGGCGTTGCATATCCACGAGTACAAGCGCTCCGAGCGGGTCGATCTCAAGGAAGACCTGTCGGGCTCCCCGCACTATTTCCACCCGGTGTTCGCCACCCACCCCCAGACCAAGCGCAAGTCGCTGTTCGTCGACCGGTTGATGACGCGCCGCATCGAAGGACTGCCGCTGGCGGAGAGCGAGGCGATCCTGGAGCAGCTCTACGAGATCGGCGAGCGCAAGGAATTCCTCTACGAGCACGAGTGGCGGCTCGGCGACGTCGTCGCCTGGGACAACCGCTGCACGATCCACGCCCGCACCTGGTTCGATCCCGCCGAACGCCGCCTGCTGCGCCGCTGCGCCATCGATGGCGCGCCCATCTATGAATAGGTGTCAGGTTTCAGGGATCAGGTTTCAGGGGAAATTTCCTGGAGCGCTTTCCCTGATCCCTTGAACCTGAAACCTGAACCCTTCTCGAGAGTCTGCCATGGCCCAGCGCCTTCCCGTGTTTCAAAACTTCATCGACGAGCTCCGTGCGATCTGGGCGGCCGAGCCCGATATGGCCACGCGCATGGAGCGCGCCAAGCCTGTGCTCGAGCGGCTGGTGATGGACGCCGAGCTCAAGGAGCGCTCCAAGACCTGGCCATCGACCGAAGGCCGCAAGAACCTGCTGCTGTACGTGGACGAAGAGCACGAGTTCGCGGTCAACGCCGTCGTGCGCGTACCCGGTCGCACGGGCAGCGTGCACGATCACGCCAACGCCTGGGTGCTGTACGGCGTGGTCGACGGTACCGAGAGCCTGGAGCGCTGGGAGCGCGTCGACGACGGCAGCAAGGCGGGGTTCGCCGAGGTCAAGCTGAAGTCGGTGACGACGGGCTCGCAGGGCAAGGTCGATATCGTGCCGCCCTACGACATCCACAGCGAGCAGGGCGGCCCGACGCGCTCCGCCGCGTTGATCCTGCGCAGCCAACGCCTGGGTGAAGGCACCGTGCTGCAAAAGCAGTTCGATCCCAAGACCGGCGCGATCAAGGAACAGTACGGCCCAACGCAGGTGCCGTTCGAGCTGACGATGTAGGCTGGGTCAAGCGTATGCGCGACCCAGCGTCCACCGCACCACCTGATTGGTCGGGGCGCCTAGCATTGCATCTAATGGCCAGCGTCGTGAATAAATGCTGGGTCGCGCTGCGCTTGACCCAGCCTACGGCCCCCTAGGGATCAACCGCCCGCCGCCGTGCGCGCGGCTTCGACGATATCGTCGGGTGAGGCGTAGATCGCCTCGATGATCTTCAGCGCCTCTTCGGCCGAGCGTGGCGACAGCGGCATCCGCGCCTTCTCCAGCTCGGCGATGAACTGCGCGTCCTTCATCGTGGCTTGGAATGCCCGGCGCAGCATCTCTTGGCGTTCCGCGGGGACTGCCGGAGAGACCACATAGGGCCGCCCCAGCTCGTTATGCGAGACCAGCAGATTGATGATGGCGCGGTCGCGGTCGCTGGGGGCGATGTCGAGCACCCACGGTACGCCGGCGGGCATATCGGGCGCGGGTGTTTCGCCGGTGCGATAGACCGGGTTGACCCATTTGTTGCGCACCCATTCCTCTGGCAGGCTGTTCCACGAGCCGCAGCCGCCGTCGAGTTCGCGGCGCTGGATGGCGAGACGTTGGGCGGCGCTGCCGGGATATCCGCCGACCTGGTTGATATCGACCTTGAACACGTTCTTCAGGATCTTGGCGTTGATATCCTCGTTGCCGCCGACCGAGGCGAGCCCGAAGTGCAGCCCCTTGCGCGCCTTCAGCTCGGCCATCGTCTTGGGGCCGACCTCATGCCAGACGTAGCAGGTCGTGAGGTCCTGGCTGATGCTACCGATCCAGCCATACTTGCGGAAATCGACCGGTGCCTTGTCGGGTGTCAGCTTGGAGACGCCGATCAGTCCGAAGTTGAAGCTGACGGAGACGGTGCCATCCTTCGGCGCCACCTGCTCCATGTACCGCAATGCGGTAAGGCTCCCCGCGCCGAGCATGTTGGAGACGATCGCATCGGGTTGGCCGGGGATGTGCCGGCCGATGTGGCGGGCGAGAATGCGCGTGTTGAGGTCGAAGCCGCCACCGGGAGGCGAGCCGACCACGAAGGTCAGCGTCTTACCCTTGTAGAAATCCTGCGCCGAGGCGATGGCGGATTGGCCCAGGATCACCGCTGCGGTCAGCGCCCCCGAGATGATCCCCGTGAACAGCCTTGGTCGACTGGCGAACATCTGCCCCTCCCCGAATTTAAGTGCGCGTCGCAGCGTGCGGCGGCAGCATTGTTGGCTTCATTCTACATGAGGTTGGCTGCTTGCAAACCGTCTCGGTATCCCTTGCCTGTGTCCTCACCCGCTATTGACACCGCCGCGCGGGATCGAAACGATCGCGGCGCAATCAGGAAAGGGTAATCAATGGACGCCGGCCCAATGCCGTCCGCACGAGCGCTGCCCAAGCTCGCCAACCCCTATCTGGAGTGGGCGCATGCGCAGGATGTGCCGATCGTCGAGGATTTCGGCATCGACATCCGCAAGGTGCCGGTTGCGCCGTGGGCGCGCTATGGCATGAACGGCGCGCTGTGCCACCTGAAGGGCCGCGACGACTTCATCTCGATCTTCGCCTTCGAGCTGCCCCCGGGCGGCAAGTCCGCGCCGCTGCGGCACATCTACGAGGAGGTGATCTACGTCATCTCGGGCTACGGCACGACGACGGTGACGACAACGGATGGCCGCCGCCACAGTTTCGAGTGGGGACCGAAAAGCCTTTTCTCGATCCCGTTGAATGCCGAGCACCAACATTTCAATGGCTCCGGCCGCGAGCCTGCGCGTTTCGCATCGGCGAACAACATGGTTTTCACCATGAACCGTTTTCGCAGCGAGGCTCTGATCTTCGGCTGCCCGATCGACTTCAAGGAGCGGTTCGGGCGCGAGAACTATTTTACCGGCGAAGGCGAGTTCATTGGCATTAGGCCGGGGCGCCATCAATGGGAGACGAACTTCGTACCGGACCTATCCGCCTTCGAATTGAAGGCGTGGGATGCCCGCGGCGCTGGTGGTTCGATGCTCCGGTTCATGCTGGCGGATAGCACGATCGGCGCGCATTCCTCGGAGATGCCGGTCGGCACTTACAAGAAGGGGCACCGCCATTTTGACGGCGTGTGCGTGTT
Source organism: Devosia equisanguinis (assembly GCA_945903565.1). Taxonomy (GTDB): domain Bacteria; phylum Pseudomonadota; class Alphaproteobacteria; order Rhizobiales; family Hyphomicrobiaceae; genus CAMDPA01. The sequence goes on from CAMDPA010000160.1 coordinate 9,902, forward strand.
CGCGGTCACGGGGCTGGGCTACTCGCTGCTGTGGCACGAGAGAGATAAGGAGTTCACGCGAGTCGACTGGGAGCACGGCTGCGTCTACTGCCCGCCGGATTCGATGTTCCACCAGCATTTCAACATCGCCAACCATCCCTCGCGCTATCTCGCCCTGCAGATCGGGACGGTGCGTTATCCGCTGCTGCAGATGAAGCGCGAGATCTGGGATGTCGGCGTCGACAAGGACGTGAAGCAGGGCGGCGCGCAGATCGAGTACGGCGATCAGGATCCGCGCGTACATGAGATGTGGCTCGCCGAGATCGCACGCCACGGTGTGACATCGCGGATGGGAGAGTTCATCGACGAGACGCCGTTTCTCGGAAAGGTCGCGTCATGACGGATACGCTCGCCGCACCGGCCGGGAAATATCTCGTCGACCCCTACCAGATCTGGGCCGAAGCCGAGGGTCTGACGATCCACACGGGGCGCGCGCTCGATATGAGGCGTGTGGAATTGCAGGAATGGCCGCGGTTCGATGCGCAGGGTGCGATCTGCCATCTCGATGGCCGCTGCGATTTCCTGGCGGCGTTCGTGGTCGAGATCGCGGGCGGCCAGGAAGCCGCGGCGCAGCGGCATCTCTACGAGCAAGTTTGCTACGTCGTGTCCGGTGAGGGCGAGACCGAGGTCGAACGCGCGGAGGGCGGGACGTTCACGATCCCCTGGGCGGCGCACACCATGTTCACGGTACCCATGAATGCGCGCTATCGGATTCGCAATGTGGGTGCGAAGCCCGCCCGCATCGTTGCCTTCAACGACCTGCGCTATTTGCTGAGCCTGTTCCGCAACGAGCGTTTCATTTTCGACAATCCGCAACCGGCA
>CAMDPA010000161.1 GCA_945903565.1 Devosia equisanguinis
AGCTCCCGCTGTTCCCAGCGGCCGTAAACGTCCAGAAACTTCTCCATTCTCCGGTCCTCGTCACACTTGGCCCGGCTCATCCAATCCCCCCAATGCTGCGCATTGAGAGGATCACGGATTACCGGACATATCGTGTGCTACTGGAACCGTACAACTCGTGTGCTACCGACACTCGTCGCAGAGCATGGTTGCCTATTGTGAACCGTCGAAGCATCCTCTTGGGAGCGAGTGCTATGACAGCAACGACCAAGGTGAACGTGGCGTTTGCCGAGAGTTCCCGGCCAACAGTCTATGACGATGCCGTCAAGCTCGTGTGGCGCCCACTCGATGCGTCAGGCGGCGTTCGCGAGATCGTGCGCGCGGGAACGCTCGCCGCCAACAGCCACAACACGCAGCCGTGGCGCTTCACGGTATCCGACACGAAAATCACGATCGGACCCGACTTCAGCCGACGCTGCCCCGTGGTCGACCCGGACGATCATCACCTGTTCGCCTCATTGGGCTGTGCCGCCGAGAATATGGTGCAGAGCGCGGTGATGCTTGGGTTCAAGGCGGAGGCCAAGTTCGAGGCCGCAAACCCGGACAGCATCACGATCGCCCTCGATCGCAGCCAGCCATCGAACACCGAACTCGCCAATGCCATCACGAAACGCCAATGCACACGCGCCGAGTATGACGGTCGCGCCGTCAGTGCGGAGGACCTGAACAAGCTCAGCACGGCCGGTACCTTGGATGGCGTCGAATGCCTGCTCGTGACGCAGCCGCATCGCATGGACGCCATTCTTGATTATGTGGTTCAGGGGAACACGGCGCAGATGCGCAACGATGCATTTATGAAGGAGTTGATCGGCTGGATTCGTTTCAACGACAGCATGGCGATTGAGCACCTTGACGGCCTCACAGCACGAAGCTCGGGTAACCTCTCTCTCCCCGCATGGTTGGCAAGACCACTGCTGCGGTTCGTGATGACCGAGAAGGGCGAGAACGACAAATACGCCAAGCAAATCCGGTCGTCGGCTGGCATTGCCGTGTTCGCGTCCGCTACCAACGACAAGTCCGGCTGGATTGCCGCCGGGCGCGCCTATCAGCGCTTTGCCCTGCTGGCGACAGCACGTGGTATCCGGCACGCTTTCCTCAATCAGCCGGTCGAGGTTGACTCACTTCGCCCGCAGATCGCTTCCTATCTTGGAATCGGCAACCGTCGGCCCGATCTGGTCATACGATTTGGCCGTGGGCCAACGCTGCCGCCATCGCTGCGTCGGCCAATCCAGGCGGTCATCGATCAGCCATGAGCAGAACCTCGCTCCTCCTGATGGTCGCGTCGGTAGCTGTCGTCGTTGCAGCTGCGCTCGTCTTTCGTTCCTACACCGACGCGATCGGTCGCGCGCGGGCCGTTGTCAGCAGTGGTGGTCGCATCGCGAACACACCGGCCGGCATGATCGAGTATGCTGAAAACGGCGTTGGCATCCTGCTCCTCTCCATTCACGGCGCGGGCGGCGGCTATGACCAGGGCCTTGCCATCGCCGCCGATCTGGTCGGCGACGGTTTTCGTGTCATCGCACCTTCCCGGTTCGGCTACCTTGGTACGCCGATTCCGGAGGATGCGTCGCCGTCCGCTCAAGCGGATGCGCATGTCGCGCTTCTTGGTGAGCTAGGAGTCGACAAGGCCGTCGTGGTCGGCATTTCGGCTGGTGCACGCTCGGCGATCGAGCTGGCCCTCCGCCACCCGCGCAGGGTTGCGGCGGTGATCCTGATAGTCCCGGGAACCTATGCACCGGCAAGCCCAGTTGCGATCGAGGCAAGCTGCGGCAGTCAATTTGCATTCTGGCGCGTCAATGCCGGCGCGGACTTCGCGTGGTGGGCGACAGAAAAGATCGCTCCCTCTGTGCTGATCCGCTTCCTCGGCGTGCCGCCTGAAATCGTGGCCGCTGCACCGAAGGCCGAACGGGCTCGCGTGATGCAAATCGTCCGCAGGGTCCAGCCGCTCTCTCGGCGCTTTGCCGGCATCAACATCGACAGCAAACCCGATCTCCAACGCCTGCCACTGCAGGAGATCGTGGCGCCGACGCTGGTCATCTCGGCGCGTGACGACCTCTTCAATACGTTGCAGGCGGCCGAGTTCGCGGCAAGCACCATCCCCAATGCGCGGCTCGTCGTTTTTGACACGGGCGGGCACTTGCTGGTCGGGCACGAGCAGGAGGTGCGCGCGATCATGGGTGAATTCGTGGTCAAGGCCAGCGTGAAATCAATGCAACCGTAGACGATGCCCGACGCCACGGTGCCGAGTCGCAATGACCCAGGCAAGCCGACATCGACGCCCGGCGTGACCCAATACCATCCCCTCACCCCAGCGGCGTCCACCGCACCTGATCGATATGCGGCGCGCCGGTGGCCAGCATTACCAGTCGGTCGAAGCCCATCGCGCAGCCGCTCGCCTCGGGCATCTGCGCCAGCGCGGCCAGGAAGTCGTCGTCGATGGGATAGCGCTCGCCGTAGATGCGCGCCTTCTCGGCCATCTCGGCGTCGAAACGGCGGCGCTGCTCGGCCGGGTCGGTCAGCTCGCCGAAGCCGTTGGCCAACTCGACGCCGCACACGTACAGCTCGAACCGCTCCGCCAACTGCGGATAGTCCGCCACCCGCCGCGCCAACGCCGCCTCGTGGTGGGGATAGTCGTGCAGGATCTCAGGGCGGTAGAGCCCGAGATATGGCTCAATCTTTTCCGCCAGCACCTTGCTGAAGATGTCCGACCATGTGTCGTCGGCGGCCACATCGATGCCTTGCGCAACGGCGCGTGTGGCAAGCCCCTCGCGGTCGACGCCGGCCGCGTCGTAGGTCTCGTGCAACGCAATCTGCGCGAACTGGAAGAAGGCCTGATCGAGCGAGGTGAAATCGTAGGCCTTGAAGGCGTCGCAGGTCCGCCCGCGCCACGTCCATTCCTGCCGCCCCGTGGTCTCCGCCGCCAGCCGCACGAGGTCCGCGCAATCCTTCCACAACGTCTCGGCGCTCTCCCCCGCCCGATACCATTCCAGCATGGTGAATTCAGGCGAATGCAATGCCCCCCGCTCGCGATTGCGAAAGCACGGCGCGAACGTGAAGATCTTCGGCTCGCCCGCCGCCAGCAGCTTCTTCATCGCGAATTCCGGACTCGTATGCAGGTAGAGATCGCGGCGCGCGAGATCCGTCCCGATCAACTCGGTGCGAAACGCATGTAAATGCGTCTCGTTGCCCGGCGAAACCTGCAGGCATCCGGTGTCCACCTCGACGAAGCCTTGCCCCTCGAACCAGGCGCGGATCGCGGCCTTGATCCGGTTGCGCGCCATCAGCAGCGGCCGGCGGTCGGCATGGACATGCGGCATCCACCAGGGAGAAGCGGCAGAGCTGTGAGGACGTTTGGTATCGGTCATCGTCACGGGGTGCGACAGGGACGGCCAGCGGTCAAGCGGCGAAATGCTTGGCCAATGGGCCCGAACACAGTATGTACGCGCAGCCCAATTCGCCGTCTGGCTTGATTTGCTGCGCCTTGCGCTAAGCAGAGTTCGCAAAAGTGTCCCACGCGGTTTTGCGATAAAACTCTGCTAAAGCAAGAACCTAAGCAGACCATTCGTTGGTCTTCCAACGAAAGTCTGCTTAGGCCGCCAACGGCCTTTTTCTTATGGAGAACCCCGTGCCGAAGTCCATCGCCAGCTCGATCCGCAAGGGCAACGTCCTCGATATCGACGGCAAGCTCTGCGTCGTCCTGACAGCGGAGAACATCCATCCCGGCAAGGGCACGCCCGTCACCCATCTCGTGATGCGCCGCATCGCCGACGGCGTGAAGACCGAGGGCCGCTTCAAGACGACCGATACGGTCGAGCAGGCCTATCTCGAGAACGCCGACTACAACTTCCTCTACGCAGACGACATGGGCTACAATTTCATGCAGCCCGAGACCTTCGAGCAGATCTCGATCTCCAAGGACGTGATCGGCGATCAGGCTCAGTGGCTCCAGGAAGGCATGACCTGCGACGTGCGCCTGCACGAAGGCAACCCGATCTCGCTCGAGCTTCCCCCGCGCGTGACGCTGGAGATCACCGAGGCCGATCCGGTGGTGAAGGGCCAGACGGCGTCGTCGTCCTACAAGCCCGCCAAGCTCTCCAATGGCGCCCGTGTGATGGTCCCCCCCTACATCGAAGCCGGCGTCCGCATCGTCGTCTCGACCGAGGACGGCACGTTCCAGGAACGCGCGAAGGACTGAGTCACAATCGGGGTCCGACCTCGGTTGCGCTAACTTTGAGCCAATTCCTCACCACTGCGTTCCCGGAAGCAGAGCGTAGCGAGGCTATCCGGGATCTTCACCCCTCTCGGAAGGGTCAAGACCCTGGATCTGCACGCTCCGACCGTGTCGTGCGATCGACTGAGGTTTCTTCACCAAAGTCGTGAATCGCACGACCAGGCAAAGCGGTCGGATCGCTCGTCCGGGGACGCATGTATGGACGGCGCCCGGGATGCAATTGGATTTTAGCGTTTCAGCGAAGTGTTCGGGTGCAAGTCATGTATCCGGCCTGTTGTGCAGCGCTGATGGCTGCTGGCCCTGATGTTATCCGCTGACAGGTCCCGATCAGAGGGGCGCGGTGCATGCCCGCATGCGTCCCCACGGGTTTTCCTGTCGTCGGCTCGAACCACTCGCATCAACTCCATCATCACCCTTGCAACACGGCTGACAGCGGTGTTGACCGCTGCCGGTTCCTCGAGCTCCCTTCGCCGAGCCCTTTGCTTCGCTGACCGCGAATACCGGCGCCCGATAGGTCTCGCCCCGCGCCAACGGCCCATGCGATACGTGCCATCTTGTTGGCCAGCGCCAGGATGGCGACCTTGGCTGGCCGCCGGGCCAGCAGCTGGATGAGCCAGGGGTGCTTGTCGGGATGGGCGCGGGCGTGCCCTGAGCACTGCTGCCGCGCCGGCGACGAGCAGCTTTCGCAGATATCGGTCGCCCTGTTTTGAGATGCCGCCGAGCCGTTCCTTGCCGCCGCTCGAGTTCTGGCGCGGCACCAGCCCAATCCACGCGGCCAGGTCGCGCCCCGACTTGAAGGCAGCCGGGTCGGTGATGGTGGCGCCGATCACGCCGATGCCGGGGATCGTCTCCAGCCGCCGGCTCGCCTCGCTCGCGCGGTGCTGTGCATGAATGGCTTTGTCGAGCGCACCGATCTGCTGCTGCAGGCTCTCGAGTTGCCCGACCAGAGGCAGCAGCGCCGCGCGAACCGCCGGCGGCATGGCGTCGGCGCCAGTTGTTGTCACGCGTGCGATTAGCGTCGCGATGCCTTCCCGTCCTTGCGCCGCGACAAGGCCGAGCTCGGCCAGATGACCGCGCAGGGCATTGATCAATTGCGTACGCTGCCGGATTAGTAGGTCGTGGCTGCGATGCGCCATGAGCGTTGCCTGCTGCTCGATCGACTTGACCGGCACGAACCGCATCGACGGGCGCGTCACCGCCTCGCAGATGGCCGCCGCATCGGCAGCATCGTTCTTGCCGCGCCGCACGTAGGGCTTAACAGAGGCCGGCGGCATCAGCTGGACCTCATGGCCGAGCTTCGCCAGCTCGCGTGCCCAGTGATGCGCCGTGGAGCACGCCTCCATTCCGATCAGACACCGCGGCAGCTTGGCGAAGAAGGTAAGCACTTGTCCACGTCTGAGCGCCTTTACGACGACGACCTTGCCCGAAGCATCAACGCCGTGAACCTGAAAAACGCTTTTGGCGAGATCCAAACCGATCATGGTAATCTGCATGTGGAACGTCCCTCTGGTGGTTCGTCTTCCAACGACCACCCTATGGCACTCAGATGCCGCGCGAGGGCGCCGTCCACACCATCAATGGAGGAGGAGTACTACGGCCTGCCAATATCTCCGCAACCCAAGGACCCATCCCCATGAAAGCCGCCGTCGTCACTGAAAACGGTCTCGCGTTGCGCGACATTCCAGCGCCCGTCCCCGCCGCCAACGAAGTGCTCGTCCGTGTACGTGCCGCAGGCCTCAACCGCGCCGACCTCGGAATCGCGGCTGGTCACGCGCACGGCAGCATGGGCGGCCCCGGCGCGATCCCCGGCATCGAGTGGGCTGGCGAGGTTGCCGCCGTCGGCAGCGACGTCGGCCACGTCAAGCCCGGCGACCGCGTGATGTGCACCGGCTCCGGCGGCTATGCGGAATACGCCGTCAGCGATCTCGGCCGCACGATGCTGATCCCCGCCCGCATGAGCATGGAGCAGGCGGGCGTGCTGCCGGTCGCCGTCCAGACGATGCACGACGCGCTCGTCACCAACGGCCGCCTCGTCAAAGGCGAAACGGTGATGATCCAGGGCGCCAGCTCCGGCGTCGGCTTGATGGGATTGCAGGTCGCCAAGCGCATGGGCGCACGCCTCGTCATCGGCACGTCGACCAACCCGCAACGGCGCGCGCGGCTGAAGGAGTTCGGCGCCGATCTCGCGGTCGATACGTCGAACCCCGGTTGGGCCGACGAGGTGATCGCCGCGACCGGCGGCAAGGGCGTCGACCTCATCGTCGACCAGATCTCGGCCAGCGTCGCCAACGACAACATGAAGGCGGCTTCGGTTCGTGGGCGGATCATCAACGTCGGCCGCCTCGGCGGCACCAAGGGCATGTTCGACTTCGATCTGCACGCGCTGAAACGCATCGACTACATCGGCGTCACATTCCGCACGCGCACGGTCGATGAGGTCCGCGAGATCACAGCCCGCATGCGCGCCGACCTGTGGGCCGACGTCGAGGCCGGCCGCTTGTCGCTGCCCATCGACCGCACCTTCACGCTCGACGACGTGCTCGCCGCCGTCGCGCACATGACAGCCAACGCCCACTTCGGCAAGATCGTCATGACGGCGTGAGTCGTTAAACTCTGCGCATACAAGTTTGGTAACCAACAGGCAGGCGCGCGGCCCGTTTCATCCGGTCAGGGTCGACCAGCGTCTACACCGGTGTTCGGCCACGTCGAGGCCATCACTCTACCATGTCGAGACCAGGTCTCGACCACGTCGCGGGACCCCGACGACAAGACGAAAAATGAACAGCGGCCGCCCGGAGTGAATCCGGCGGCCGCCGTTGCGTCATCTGAAATTCTCAGGCGTTAACAGTAATCCCAGTAGCCCCGGCTCTGGCCCTCGTCGGCCCAGTACCAGCACAGGTCAGGACGCGGCGGACGCGGCGCCAGGCCATACGCCGTCGCGCCGATGATCGTCCCAAGCGCGATGCCGCCGATGATCGTTCCATAGTAGGGGCGGCGATACCACGGCCGGTAACCCCAGCCAGGACCCGCATAGGCGCGGGGCCCATAGCCGGGCCGGGGCCCGTAATAGCCCCGTGGAGCGTAGCCGCCGCGTGGCCCAACATAGCCGCCGCGCGGGCCGCCGCGATACTGCACGGCGACGATATCGCCGCCATCGGCCGGGACCGTGGCGCTCGGGGCCGCACCAGAATAGGCACCGGCATTGGCCCCGCTGGCACCCAGCGCAACAGCGCCGGCGGCAACCGCGGACAGCGCCAGCGCGCGAACCGTACGTGATGGTGTCATGTTTGCCTCCTATGTACGTCTATGGCACTGCGCGACGAAATCGGGGGGATCTGAACTTCGCTAGTCCGCCGGTAGATCGTCAAACTCGTTGTCCAGATTCATTGTCCAGAATCATTGGCAAGATCATGTCTGATGCCTGACGCTTCATTCAGAATCATTTGCGGAAGTGGCTTCTCCTCGTCGCCGATGTAAGATAAATTGTCTCAGGTTGACCACCGCAACGGGCAGCTCCCGCCATGCACCTTTACGAAACTGCGATCTTCGCATCAGTGCTTCTTGCCTTCAGTGCCGTCGCGATCCGGCTCTATCGCGTGCGGCTCTATCGAGACATCGACCGTCGCTTGCTGGCGAAAGACGGCAATGCAAGCCGTTCGCCTGGCCTCGGACCCACTGATCCATCGTTGCCCAACTTTGAAAATCGGCTGGCGACGATTGCGGATGCCCTGCCATCCGAGCAGCTGCAGCGGATCGCCGCCGACATCGCCGGTTTGTCGGATACCGAGCGTAGCTATGTCCCGACCCACAAGAAGGGCGGAACCATCGCCTACGAAACCTTGTGCCAACAGGCGCCCAATGTCGTGGGGCTATACCAGTCGCCGCATTTCCACGCTCTGATCTCGCGGATTGTCGGCGTGCACGTGGTGCCGACGCCTCTGCACGATCAGAGTTCATGCTCGGTGCTGGTCTACGAGCGCCCTGGCGATCATATCGGCTGGCACTACGACCACAATTTCTACAAGGGCCGGCACTTTACGGTCTTGCTGCCCGTCGTGAATCGCGATGCCCAGGGCACCGGACTGTCCGCGGCCCGATTAAGCGCGCGGATCCGCGGCGAGGATCGCGATATCCCCACGCCACCAAACCAGCTCATAGTATTCGAAGGTGCGTACGTACTGCACAAGGCATCGCCCATTGCAGAAGGTGAGCGCCGCGTGGTGCTGAGCATGACGTTCACGACCGACCCCCGCAACTCTAGATTGCAGGGTGTCGCGCGGCGCATTAAGGACACCGCGTTTTTCGGCATCCGCGCGTTGTGGACCTGAACGAAATCGACCGATGAGCCCGCTTCAATTACCGGTCGCGTAAATCTTTGTTCGATTGTTGCCACGCAAGATCGTCACGCGGTTGGAGCCTTTTGAATCCGAAGTCGCCTGCACCTCGGATTGGGTTTGCACGGCCTGCGCAGTCGCCTTTGGGCCATCGTTTCCGCATCCGGCAATACAGACGACACCGGTATTCTCGACAGCTTGCGGTGCAGTGGTGGTCGCAGCGGCTGCCTGTGACGGCGGCCGTGCGGCGGCGCGTACGGCGTTACCGTCGCCGCAGCCAGCAAGGCAATCCAATTTCGTGGTAGCCGCGGGAGCCGTTTTCGCTGGCAGCGGGCTGGTAACGACAGGTGCAGGCGTTGCGGCGGCAGTAGCAGGCGCGGCGACAGGATCTTTTGCAGCCAAATCAGCCGCTGCCGGATTGCCCGCCTCGGATTCGGCGCGCGTCGGCCCGTTACCGTTCTGCGAGTCACCGTTTTGCGCTGAGCCGTCCCGTTCGCCGTCCTCACCATCGCCACGTCCGGCGCGGCTTCTCGCACGAGTGATCTTGCCGACTTTGGCGGCCACCACGATCGCGCAGTCCGTGCGTTGAACAGGAGCACTGGTGCTGACCAGCCCTGAAGCTGAAGGGCTCACAGCCGACGTTTCCGGCGAGCGCGCTTCTGCAGGCACAATGCTGAAAATCACCGCCAGGCCCGTCAAGGCAACAATATGAGCAGATGCCAACATGCCAAGATCCCCACGCCACAAAGAGGTTTCGCGCCTCGGCAGAGTGCCTGCGCGAGGTTAACAATCCGGTAAGGAAGAGCGGTCGCTCAATTGGAACGAGCGGGTGCGGCCACAACGATGTGCTGTGCACAAGCCGCCCCAGTGGCGCCACCCGGCGCACACGTTGAGTTGGCTTTGGCATTTTCAACCAGCACGCCGGCGAACAGCGCGCATCCCGCGGCCACAAGCATCTTGAAAACGGTCATCTCGTCCCTCCCGGCCAATCCAGGGGACGCTACAACGCCATGGTTAACCTAGTGCTAACGCGGGTGCCGTTGCAGGAGGTACGAGGCGCTCAGCGCGGCGCAGGGTATCGCCAGAAATCGCCTTTTGGCGTCGCCACACGCTCGATTTCCGGCAGGCGCCTTGGTGGGGGACGCACACCAGTACGCATCAGCAATCGCATATCGGTGATGAGTTGCTGCTTGTCGGCGTAACCGGAATGGTTGAGCGAAAGCATCTCCGTGCTGGTCGCGGTCACGTCTATGGTGTCGATGCCGGGCACCACGATCGGGCCCTCGGGCGGTACATCGCCGGCGCGCGGAATCCCACCCCAGAAGCGCCGTGAGGCTTCGAGCGCGCGATCATTCGAGGCCGCCAACATGGTGATGCCCTTGCCGACGCCGGCGATCTCCTTCGCCAGGAACTCGAACGTGTCGCGGTCGACATCGGGCGCCGCCAGGATGATTTGATCGATCTGGACCCCTTCAGGAGCGGTTCGCTTCAGATCGCGCAGCACCGGCAACAACACCTGGTTGCCCATCGAGTGGGCGATCACACTGACGGAGGTCGCGCCCGTTTCGCGCGTCACGAACGCCAGGAATTGCTTGAGATAAGGCTCGGCCTGACCGCTGCTCTCGCGGTCGTAGCTGTAGTCCTGCAGTCCGATCTGTCCCTTCGAGGGCCAGCTATAGAGGAACGGAGCGCCGTCGAAGCCAAGGTCGTACGAGATCTGCGCGGTGCGGAACAATGCGGCCTCGAACGTCGTGTTGAAGCCATGCACGAATACGAAGGCGTGCCCTTTGAATTCGCGCGAGGCCGCGATCCGGTCACGCACGACCTTGGCCAGCTCCTCGCGGGTCAGTGCCTTGACTTCTTTCAGCGTGAAGTGCTTGGCCGGATCCTCCTTTTCGCGCATCAGCACGATCTGGGTGAACGGCAGGCGATAGACCCACGGGCGCTCGACGTTTGGTACCTCGTGCGACTTGGGAACCGTGATCAGCGCGCCGCCGAACTCGAGCTTGCGCCCGCGCTCGCTGCCGTACTCCAACCGGTCGCCTGCAACGACACTTTTGCGATCCGTGCCGTAGTAGACGGGGACGACGTCCCATTGGTCGCTTACCGGCGCCGATGTCGGTGCCGTGCG
>CAMDPA010000162.1 GCA_945903565.1 Devosia equisanguinis
AGGCTGCTCATGGGCTCATGAATTGAATTGCCCTGGGCGCGCATCCAGGCGATTCAATTCTCCCTCTCCCCCTCATACTTCATGAGGGGGCGAGGGTCGGGGTGAGGGGCGGCAACATGAGCTGAGCCCTTGAATACACGGCTCCAGTGCAAGCGGCTGCCCCTCACCCTAACCCTCTCCCCTCTGAAAAGAGGGGAGAGGGAATGAATTGAATGGCCCGTGCGCGCATCCTACTTCGCCCCACCCTCCAATATCGCCTTCGCTCTGGCCAGCACGTCGGGCGGAGTACGCAGAACATCCGCGACGATCTTCTCCGCTTCCTCACCGGTCGACGGGCTGATGTCGATCTGGCCTCGGGCGGCCTCGGCGAGGAACGCGGGATCCTTCATCGTGGCGTTGAAGGCGCGGCGCAGCGCCGCCAGCCGGTCTGCCGGCACGTCCGGCGTCGTCACGTAGGCGCGCGACAGCGGCACGTCCGCTGACAAGAACCGCAGCACCGCCCGGTCGGCATCGTTCTTCGCCAGCTCGAACAGCAGCGGCACATTTGGCAGCTCGGGATGGCGCTTCAACGCGATCTGCACGAGGTGGTGGATCTTGTTCTCCTTGATCCAGTCCGGCTTGGTTGCGTACCAAGCCGCCAGCGAGTTCGAGCCACGGCCACCGACCTCGCCGCGCTCGATCGCCATGTTGACGTTGTTGCCGCCGGGATATCCGGAAATGATCTTGAACTTGGTGCCGACGAGAATGTTGAGCGCCAGCGGATAGTAGACCGAGCTCGTCGCCGTGCCCGGGGCGCCGACCACCAGCTCCTTGTCGAACACCTGTTCGATCTTGGTTATGCCGGTGGTGTGCCAGGAGCTGATCAGGTTCGGGCTGTCGGTCGAATTACCGATCCAGCCGAACTTGGTGACGTCGAATTTGGTGCCGGTTCCCCCGATCGCCTGGTGCGCCGCCATGTTCTGCATGATCGCATGCATCACGGTGCCGTCGCGTGGTGCGATGCTTGCCAGGTAGTTCGCCGCCTGCACCCCCACCGCGCCGGGCATGTTGGTCGGCACGATGTTGGGTTCGCCGGGAATGTGGCGCGGCATGTGGCGGGCGAGCAGTCGCGCGCGCGTGTCGTAGTCGCCGCCCGGCGCGGTTGCGATGATGATCTGCAGGTTCTTCCCGCGATAGAAGTCGGCGAGTGGATCGGCCATCGCGGTGCTTGCGGCGAGTGCGCCAACGGCCAATGCCATTGCGCGAACTGCGGATCGGCCAAAGTGCATACGCCATCCTCCCTTGTCCGGGCCTTGCACCGGCTAGTGCGCCTCCCGAAATGGCGGCAGCCGTAGGGTGCAATAGCCGACTTCGGCGTATTGCACCATTTCGAGGGCGCCGGTGCAATACGCCCCCGAAAGGGGTCTATTGCACCCTACGAGAACGCAAAGCCGGTCAAGCGCCGAAGAGGGACCCGGCGGTGCCGTAGATCACATGAGCGCCGACGCCGACCGTGGCGAGGCCGATGGCGAGCTGCAACATGCGATTGGCGGTCGTGAGCGAGCGCGCGGTCCACGTCAGCGGCACCGCGATCACTGCGCTCAGCAGCGCCATACCCACGACCGAGCCGAGCCCGAACAGCAGTACGTAGGCAAGGCCCCACCAGGGGGAATCGATGTTCGATGCGGTGAGCACGACGAGCGCCGCCGAGCCCGCCATCCCGTGCATCGTACCGACCAGCAGCGTCCGCCACGGCAACCGCTCGGGATGCTCGTGCTCATGCGCGCTGCGGTGATGCGGGCCGCTGTCATTCCGGTGACTGTGGGCGTGCATGTGGTGTCTGCCGTCGCCATGCGCATGCGTGCCGAAGTGGACCCGGTCGCGCCACAGCCGCCACAGCACGTGTGCGCCAAGGCCGACCAGCATGACGCCGACCGCAAGCTCCAGCCGCTCCGCCATGCCGTCGCCGATCTGGGTCTTGAGCAGAATGCAGGTGCCGCCGACGATCAGCAGCGTGAGCGTATGCCCGATGCCCCATACGGCGCCGTGCATGGAGATGCTGCGCAGGCCCTGCTTGCGGCTGACGACGCTCGATACGGCTGCGACATGGTCAGCCTCCAGCGCGTGCTGCATGCCCAGCAGCAGCCCAAGTCCCAGCACCGAAAATAACACGTACTCACCTCGCCCCGAACAAATCCGTCCCGCCGTTCTTAGACCACTAATCATCTGTTGCAAGCCCCCCGTTGTGGGCGGCGGCGGATGCACGTCGTGGGAAATATCGCCCTGCGGGCGATTTGAGGGGCCGTCAGCCCCTCATACTCCCCGACGTCATGCGACTGCATGCCTTCGGCAAAAGGGCCCCGGGCCCTGGACCCGGTGCATCAAGGAGCCACGAGGCCAATGTCCCGTTGAAGCTGGTTCAAGAGTGCGATCGCGTCCTGCCCCGTAAACCAAAAGCCATCCACGCCCGCCGCTTTCAAGGCCACTTCCTGCGCGCCCGCCCGGCCGGCGAGATAAACCCGGGCGGCACCCGCGCCCTTGAGCGCCATGGCAGCGGCTTCGCCGAGTTCGCCGTAGACTTCGTCCGACGCGCACAGGCAGGCGATGGTCGCGCCGCTTTCGGCAAACGCCCGCCCGGCGTCGGCGCTGTTGGTCAGGGCGTCGCTCGCGATCACGCCGATGCCGCCCGCCGCCAACAGGTTCGTGATCCACATGGCGCGCGCGCTGTATTCGGAGTGGGTGCCGAGATTGGCGAGAAACACCGCCGGTCGCGCAGGCAGACGATCGGCCGCGTCGCGCAAGGCCTCGAACGGTTCGGCCAATCTTCGGGCAACAAGCCGGCGCGCAACGTGCGGCCGGGCCGCGATCGGGGACGCCGTCGCCGAAGCCGCCGGCCATGGTTCGACGTTGACGCCATCGTCGCCAAGCCGGGGATATGAAGACACGCCCGTCAACTCGATGCGGCGCGTCGAGATGTCCTTCGCGCGCGTCTCCGCCACGGCTGCGATCTGGTCCTGCACGAGGCCGCCCGCCAGCGCCGCCTGCATGCCGCCCGCTCTCTCCCATGCCTGGAAGATGCCCCAGGCCTTTTCGGCAAGGCGGCTCGATAGTTCCTCGACGTACCACGCTCCGCCGGCGGGATCGGCAATGCGTCCGAGGCCCGCCTCCTCGCGCAACACGAGGCCGGTGTTGCGTGCGATGCGCCGCGCGAATGCGTCGGGCGGACCGATGGCCCAGGTGTGAGGCAGCACCGCGATCTCATCGGCACCGCCGATCGCGGCTGCCGCGCATGCGGTGGTGACACGCAGCAGGTTCACCCACGGATCGCGCCGCGCCATCATGCGCTCGCTGGTCGTGACGGCGAGCGGCATCCGGCTCGCGGCCTCGCTGGCGCCGCACGCCTGCGCGATGCGGGCAACGACCTGCCTGACAGCGCGCAGCTTCGCCATGCCGGGGAACAGATCGGCGTCCACCGCCATGGCCAGTCCGATGCGCGGTAACGCGTCGCCGGGCGCTAAGCCCTCGGCCTCGCAGCACCTGAGATACGCAACCAGCGTGGCCGCTAGCGCCGCGATCTCCTGCGCCTCTGACGCGCCGGCTTCATGATAAGGCCGGGCATCGGCGAGCAGCGTCGTGCCCATTGACGGCAGCCACGGCAAGGCCGCAGCAAATCCGGTACCGTCCGGCTTCAGCAGGACCAGCTCGCCGGTGCGGGCCAGCGCGCCGAGCGGATCGATACCGAGCGCCGCCACGCTCCCCAGCGAGCCGCGCTTGGCTGCGATCGTCGTGAGGGAACGCGCGGCCTCGATCGCATGCGCGCCCGGCTGCAGCGAAAGGCGAATGCGCTCGAGTGGCGCCGCCGCCAACGCTGCGTCCAGCGAGGCGTGATCGGCGGCAAGTCCGGTTTGTCCGGGTGCTACCAGCCGGATGGTCACAGCCTCGACGCCGCCCTCGATATCCTCGGCGATGGCTGTCGCCAACGCCTCGGGCGACGTTTCGGTTCGCAGTTGCGCGATCCGCCAGCCGCGCGTGGCGCGCTGCACACTGATTGACGGCACGGCGTGCGCACGGGTGTAGAGCGGTGCGATCTCGATGTCGTCCGCCGTGTGCGACACCAGCCGCTTCGTGAAGTCGCCGCCCTTCAGCACCTTGTCGACCAGCGCGCGCCATTGCGCCTCGCTCGGCACGTCGAAGCCGGCGGCAAGGGGGATCGGAGGCGTGGTCGGCTGTTGTGACATGGGCATTCTGCCGGAGGTTCGTTGAGCCTACCTTACTCGCCCTGTGAGGCATCGCCATGCGGCGATTGTCGTAGCTCGCCGTGCCGGTCTCAGGCGTAAAAAGAAGGGGGTCCGGGGTCTCCCCGGGCGGGTAGTAGGGCGGCAGCCCTACTCGCGTAGCGAACGGAACGCGCGCACCGCTACTTTTTCCCCGCACCTCCCAGAAGCCGTGCGATCAGCCACACCGGCACGACGATCACCGCGCCGATCATGAAATAGCCGATCAGCCATTCGACCCAGCGGAAGCCCATGTCGTAGAGCCGCTGCAACAGGAAATCGATGCGCCGGAACAGTTCGCCCGGCGTCAGGCCGAGCGCCGACAGCGCGATGCCGACCACGATCGAGATCAGAACCAGGCGGATGACGACGGCAACCGGGCTGCCGCCGAGAATACGTTCCATATCCATGCGCTTCGGGCTCCGACCGTTTCGTGTAGGCGGCGTATAAGATGTCAGTGCGCCCATAGCACGGGCCGTGCCGGAGAGGAATGAAGGCGAGCCGATGCCGCGCCGCAAGGTCGAGAAATCACGCGCGCACGACGTGGGTTTGCTGCCCGCGCCGTTCGCCGCGTGGTTTTCGGCGCGCGGCTGGAGCCCGCGGCCGCATCAGCTCGCCCTGCTGGAGCAGAGCCAGGCGCGCCGCTCCACCCTTCTGATCGCGCCGACGGGGGCCGGTAAGACGCTGGCCGGATTCCTGCCGAGCCTCGTCGATCTGACCGCCCCCCGACGCGAGCGTCGCGGCGCGGGCCTGCACACGCTCTACATCTCGCCACTGAAGGCGCTGGCGGTCGATATAGCCCGCAATCTCGAGCAGCCCGTTGCCGAGATGGGCCTCCCGGTCCGGATCGAAACGCGCACCGGCGACACCGGACAGTCCAAGCGTCAGCGCCAGCGCGTGAAGCCACCCGACATGCTGCTGACGACGCCGGAGCAGGTCGCTCTCCTGCTCACCCACGCGGACGCCGGCTATCTGTTCGCGGATCTGCGCTTCATCGTGCTCGACGAGCTGCACGCGCTGGCCCCCAACAAACGCGGCGATCTCCTGGCGCTGGGCCTCGCCCGGCTGCGCACGCTCGCGCCGGATCTCGTCGCGATCGGCTTGTCGGCGACCGTCGCCCGGCCCTCGGAATTGCGGGCGTATCTCCTCGCCCAGCGCGAGCCTGATAACGCGATCCATCTCGCCGATCTCGTGGTGGCCGCTGGCGGCGCCGCGCCGGACATTCGCATTCTGGAAACGCACGATGCGATCCCATGGGCGGGCCACACCACGCGCTATGCGGTGGGCGAGATCTATGCCGCGATCAAGGCGCATCGGCTGTCGCTGGTGTTCGTCAACACGCGCAGTCAGGCCGAGCTGATGTTCCAGGAGCTGTGGCGAGTCAACGAGGACAATCTGCCGATCGCGCTGCATCACGGCTCGCTCGACGCGGGCCAGCGCCGCAAGGTCGAGGCGGCGATGGCGGCGGGCCGGCTGAAGGCGGTCGTGTGTACGTCGACGCTCGATCTGGGCATCGACTGGGGCGACGTAGATCTCGTCGTCAACGTCGGTGCGCCGAAAGGCGCGAGCCGTCTCATTCAGCGGATCGGCCGCGCGAACCATCGTCTGGACGAGCCCTCGCAAGCGCTGCTGGTGCCGTCGAACCGGTTCGAGGTGCTCGAATGCCGCGCGGCGCTCGAGGCCGCCGAAGCCGGCGTACAGGACGCGGCGCTGTCGCGGACCGGCGGGCTCGACGTTCTCGCGCAGCATGTGGCTTGTACGGCGGTCGCGGGGCCGTTCTCTCCCGACGAGCTGTTCGCGCAGGTGCGTTCGGCGGCGCCTTATGCGGGGTTGGCGCGCGCGGACTTCGATCGCGTGATCGATTTCGTCGCGACCGGCGGCTACGCGCTGCGTGCCTACGAGCGCTTCGCGCGGTTGCGCCCCGAAGCCGAAACGAAACTACGGCTGGCGCATCCACGCTTAGCGCAACAGATCCGCATGAACATCGGCACCATCGTCGAAAGCCCGATGCTGAAGGTGCGGCTGGTCAAGGCGCGCTCGCTGCCCAAGCCCGGCACGCAGCGCGCGCTGGCCGGTGGCCGCGTGCTCGGCGAGATCGACGAGGATTTCGTCGGCGAACTGACGCCCGGGGATACCTTCGTGTTCGCCGGCGAGGTCGTGCGGCTGGAGGGCCAAAGCGGTTCCGACGCGTTCGTCTCACGGGCCACCGCGCGCGATCCGAAAGTGCCGAGTTATCCCGGCGGCAAGTTCCCGCTCTCGACGCACCTGGCGAGCCGCGTGCGCGCGATGCTGGCCGATCCGAGCGCGTGGCGGCGGTTGCCGCTGCCGGTCGCGGAGTGGCTGGCGTTGCAGCAGGAGCGGTCGCTGCTCCCATCAGCGGGCGAAGTGTTGATCGAGACGTTCCCGCGCGCGGGCCGGCATTTCCTGATCGCCTATCCGTTCGAAGGTCGGCTCGCGCATCAGACGCTCGGCATGCTGCTGACGCGGCGGCTCGATCGTGCCGGCGCGCGGCCGCTCGGCTTCGTCGCCAACGACTACGGCCTCTCGATCTGGGGCCTCGGCGACCTCGGCGCGATGATCGCCAACGGCCGCCTTGTGCTCGACCGCCTGCTCGAGGAGGACATGCTGGGCGACGATCTCGACGCGTGGCTGGCCGGATCGAGCCTAATGAAACGCACCTTCCGCACCTGCGCGATCATCGCGGGCCTCGTCGAGCGGCGTCATCCCGGCGTCGAGAAGAGCGGCCGTCAAGTGCGCATCTCCTCGGACTTGATCTACGACGTGCTGCGCCGCCACGATCCCGGCCACGTCCTGCTCGATGCGGCGTGGGCGGACGCGGCATCGGGACTGCTCGATCTCGCACGTCTCGCGGAATTCCTGCGCCGCATCAAGGGCCACATCCGCTACAGCCCGCTCGATCGCGTGTCACCGCTGGCGGTGCCGATCCTGCTCGAAATCGGCCGCGAGTCCGTGCCCGGCAACGCGGCGGAAAGCCTGCTGCGCGAAGCCGCGGGGAATTTGATCGCGGAAGTGATGGCGGCGCAGTAGGGCGCGGCGCGTATCGCAACGTTCAACGACTATCCACCAGTGCCTTCTTGAGCTGACGGGCGCTCCACAGCAGCCGCCGGCCGGTTTGGCCGGGGCCGGGTTTTTCATCGGCTGTAGCAGCATGCGCTGCCGGTTCCACGTTCGCAGCCACCGTCGGTTCTGTCGTCTTGCGGCCGGGCTCGGAGGCCAACCACCTGTCGGGCAGCAACTCTTCCTGGATCTTGTCCTGAACGATCAACCCGCGATCGAGCTGGATGACACGATCCGCCGAACGGATCGTCTCGGGCCGATGGGCGACGATGATGCGTGTGATCTGCGACGCGCCCACCGACACATTGACGGCCCGCTCGAGGTTGACGTCGAGATGGCTGGTCGCTTCGTCGAGCAACAGGATGTTCGGCTGGCGATAAAGGGCGCGCGCAATGATGACGCGCTGCTTCTGCCCGCCCGACAGTACGGTCCCCATATCCCCGATCAGCGTGCCGTACGACATCGGCATGGCCACGATGTCGTCGTGAATCGCGGCCAGCTGTGCGCACGCCTGGATGCGCTCGTGGTCGGGCCGGTCGGCGAGGAACGCGATGTTGTCGGCAATCGAACCGGCGAACAGTTTGTCCTCCTGCATCACAACCCCGATCATCGCGCGGTAGCGCTCGATCCCCACGCCCACCAGCGGTTCGCCGTCGATCAGGATCTCGCCGGAGGTCGGCTTCAGCAGGCTGGCAAGCAGTTTCAACAGCGTGGTCTTGCCGCATCCGGACGCGCCGACGATGGCGACGGACTCGCCGGGCGCGATCTTGAAGCTGACGCCGTCGAGCACCCATGGATCGTTGTCGCTGTAGCGAAATCGCAGATCGCGGACCTCAATCGCGGCGGGGCGTTGGGGGCGCTCGGTTGGCATCAGTGCGTGAGTGCGCGCTTCCGGCTGCGTCAGGGCGATGTCGGCCAGCCGTTCGGCATGCAGGCGCAGCATCCGGAGGTCGACGGCCTTGTTGATCAGATCACTGACGCGGTTCAGGAACTGGTCCTTGTAGGCGATGAACGCGAGCAGCATTCCGACGGTGAAGGTATTGTCGAGCACCATCCGCGCACCGACCCAGATCACCAGTATGGCCAGCATGCCGACCAGCAGCGCGTTGGCGGTCTTGAACAACAGCCTGAGCTTCTGCACGTCGAGCTGCCGGTTCAAGGCCTCGACCAGCAGGTTGACCCACTGCCCCCGCCGGCTGTCCTGCCCATTGAACAGCTTGATCGTCGTGATTCCGCGCAAGGTCTCGAGGAAGTGCGTGTTGCGGCGTGCCGACCAGACGATCGCCTCGTTCGAGGCGATCCGCAGCCGCGTGTAGAATCCCCATCGTAGAAGACCATAGAGCGCCGCCCCGGCCACGACCATCAGCGCGAGCTTCGGCGCGAACACGAACATGATGATGAGCGTGACGACGGCCATCAGGCCATCGAGCAGCCCTTCGATCAGTTCGGTTGTGATCGCTTGCAGCATGGTGTCCTGCGAGTCGAACCGGGACATGATGTCCCCGAGATGGCGCGCCTCGAAGAATGCAGTCGGCAGGTTGACCAGGTGCGAGAACAAGTTGGTGCGCGCCTGCACGTTGAGAGAGGCGGTCAGCGTCATCAGCATCCAGCCGCGCATCGCCGTGGTCGCGGTGCGGACCAGCAGGAACAGCAGGAAGCCGAGCATCAGCGTCATGAGCAGGTCGGCGTCCGCAGTGACCAGCGCGTGATCGATCACCCACTGCATGAACAGCGGTCCTGCGATGGCGAGCAGCTCGATCGCCAGCGCCAACGCCAGAAGATGCAGGAGCGAGCGGTTGACCCCGCGCATTCGTCCCAGCAGCGCACTCAGCCGGACACGCGGTAGCGGCTCGGCCGACTCGAACCCGCTGGTCGGGGCGACTTCGAGCGCCACGCCGGTAAAGCTTCGCGATGCCTCCGCCATCGACACCTTGCGCAGGCCGAGGGCGGGATCGTGGACGACGAGGCCTGACCGGCTAGCGCTCTTCAG
Source organism: Devosia equisanguinis (assembly GCA_945903565.1). Lineage (GTDB taxonomy): Bacteria > Pseudomonadota > Alphaproteobacteria > Rhizobiales > Hyphomicrobiaceae > CAMDPA01. The sequence goes on from CAMDPA010000162.1 coordinate 9,322, forward strand.
CACGACGAAGTGGTTGAGGTCCCAATGCAGGAGGCACGGCGTCTTCAGCAGATGCATCTCGTCGAGATCGACACGCAGCGGACGGCCCGCGAGCCCAATGCCGTCTGCGATGCGCATGATATCGTCGAGCCGCGCGCCACGCAGGGAGAAACCGAAGCGTGCGCGCAATCCGACGAGCCCGATCGGGTACCCGTGGTAGGCCGACAGCATGGCGAGACACGCTAGTCCGCACTCGGCAGCCTCGGTCTGCAGGACCAGCGGAAGACGCTTGTTCCAGCCCAGGTTCAAGTCGTGCGCTGGGTCCATTGGCGCATCTTCCCGGTGATCGTATAGAGCGGGTCGAGGATCCACTCGTACAGCCGCCGGCGCTCCAGAATAACGTCCGCCTCCAGCTGCATGCCCGATTGCAGCGGCATCTGCCGGCCGTAAGCCATGATCGACTGCTTCGTGAGCTGCACGGTGATCCGGTAAACCGGTTCCTTGGCGCCGTAGAGGTTGGTGAACGCCGACAGGTGCTGGGACATCTCACCGGGGCTGATCGGCGAGCGCGAAATGTCGGTGACCTCGCCCTCGTGGTGGCCGAACTTTTGATACGGAAACGCCTGGTAGCGGATCAGCACGCGCTGGCCGCCACTCACGAAGCCGATAGCCGAGCTGGGGCTATAGAGCTGCGCCACGAGTTCGGATCCCGCCGGGATGATGACGAGAAGGGGCACGGAGGTGTTCACGCTGCCACCACGCTCGGCCTGGATCGACGTGACGGTGCCGTTGTCCGGCGCGGTGATCACGATCTCGCGGCGGGCCTCGTTCTCGGCAACTTCTTGTTCGAGCATGGCGATGCTGCGCTCGAGTTCGGCGAGCTCGGTCTGGTGCTTGAGCGGCAGGCTTCTGAGTTCCTCCTCCAAGGCTTCTATTTGGCTGCGCCGGTCGGCCAGAGTGCGCTCGATCGTGCCGAGCCGCAGATCCTGTTCCAGCCTCTGGTCGGTCGCGCGTTCCACGTTGCGCTCGGTCGCCCAGCCGGAGTTGCGCAGCTTCTGCACCCGTGACTCCGCTGAATCTGAGAGCCCGACTCTGGCCGCCTGCGCCTGAACCTGTTTGGCGAGCTTGGTCTGCTCGGCGCGCAGCACGTTGATACGGCGTATCAGCTCCGCCATGCGATTAGAGCGCTTTCCACTTGATGTGAATCAAAACAGTTACAGGGGATTCCCTCGGACGCGCAAATCAGATTCGGATTCCACCGGCAGCAACGGCGGGGATCGCGATGGCGAAGGGATACTCGAAAGATCTCAGGGTGCGGGCCGTCGCG
>CAMDPA010000163.1 GCA_945903565.1 Devosia equisanguinis
GGTCTGACACCATGCGACGACGGTGCAGATGCTCCAGCATGCGCCACGGTGTCAGACCCAGAGGGTCTGACACCTTCATGATCGCCCCAGCGCGCGGTGCCGTGGAACGTCATGAACATCAGCCGCCACGAGTAGAACGAGGTCATGAATGCCGCGACGACGAGCAGCCAGAACGCGTAGTTTGACGGCGTGTGCGCCGCATAAGCCGCCTCGATGATCGCGTCCTTGGAGTGGAAGCCCGCGAAGCCGATCATGTGGGGAATACCGACGCCGGTCAGCGCCAGCGTGCCGATCAGCATCATCGCCCAGGTGATGCGGATGTGCGGTGCGAGCCCGCCCATCTTCCGCATATCCTGCTCGTGATGCATCGCGTGGATGACCGAGCCCGCGCCCAGGAACAACAGCGCCTTGAAGAAGGCGTGCGTGAACAGATGGAAAATGCCGGCGGTATAAGCACCAACGCCGCACGCGACGAACATGTAGCCGAGCTGCGAGCACGTCGAGTACGCGATCACGCGCTTGATGTCGTTCTGCACGAGGCCGACGGTGGCGGCGAAGAATGCGGTGATCGCGCCGATGAGGACGACGAACTGGAGCGCGTTCGGCGACAGCTCGAACAGCGGCGACAGACGCGCCACCATGAACACACCCGCGGTCACCATGGTTGCGGCATGGATCAGCGCGGAAACCGGCGTCGGGCCTTCCATCGCGTCCGGCAGCCAGGTGTGCAGCATGAACTGCGCGGACTTGCCCATCGCGCCCATGAACAAGAGCAGGCAGATGCAGGTCATGATGTCGACCTGATAGCCGACGAACTCCATGTTCTTTCCGACGAGGCCCGGCGCTGCCGCGAACACCGCGTCGAGCTGGATCGACTTGGTCAGCGCGAACAACGCGAAGATGCCGAGCGCGAAGCCGAAGTCGCCGACGCGGTTGACGACGAACGCCTTGATGGCAGCCGCATTCGCCTCCGGCTTCTTGTACCAGAAGCCGATCAGCAGGTACGAGGCGAGGCCGACGCCCTCCCAGCCGAAGAACATCTGCAGCAGGTTGTCGGCGGTCACCAGCGACAGCATCGCGAACGTGAACAGCGACAGGTAGGCGAAGAAGCGCGGGCGGTGCTCGTCCTCGGCCATGTACCCGATCGAGTAGAGATGGACGAGTGCCGACACCGTGTTGACGACGACCAGCATAACGGCGGTCAGCGTGTCGATCCTGAGCGCCCACGACACCTCGAACTCGCCCGACGTGATCCAGTGGGCGAGCGGCACCTTCAGCGTCTGATGGCCGATGCCGACCTGATAGAACACGATCCACGACAGCACGGCCGCGATCATCACGAACAGCGTCGTGATGATTTCGCTCGGCCTTGGCCCCAGCGCGCGGCCGAAGAAGCCCGCTATGATCGCGCCGGCGAGTGGAAGGAAAAGTATCGAGGCGTGCATTAGATGTTCTCATGTAGGGCGGGTAAGTGCGTTAGCGCGCAACCCGCCGATGTCGTGCCACGTCGCGGCGGGTTGCGCGGCACGTGCCGCTTACCCGCCCTACGGCCTACCCCTTCATCATGTTCACGTCCTCGACCGCGATGGAGCCGCGGTTGCGGTAGTAGACGACGACGATCGCGAGGCCGATGGCGGCTTCGGCGGCGGCGACCGTCAGCACGAACAGCGCGAACACCTGGCCGACGAGATCGCCGTGGAACGAGGAGAACGCGACCAGGTTGATGTTGACCGCGAGCAGCATCAGCTCGACCGACATCAGGATGACGATCACGTTCTTCCGGTTGAGGAAGATGCCGAGGATGCCGAGCGTGAACAGGCACGCGGCAACGGTCAGGTAGTGTCCAAGTCCGACGGTCATCTCTTCCTCAAACTTAAGCTGCATTGGGCCGTTCTAGTGATCAATCTGGTATGGATACTATTTTTTCGCAGAGAGGATCAGATAGAGTAGCCAGACAAATAGGATGATCGGACCAGTCACAAAGAAAGTCAGAATTCCAGCGGTCTGCGGTACTCCAGTCTGCTGCTCGTACTGCCAAGAGGCGCCGATCGCCAGTGCAGCGATTGCCGTCGCCACGAGAGCACCGCCACCTGTCAGAGCCGTAATCATCGCTACTAGCAACCTGATCGGTAACGTCAGCAGCTCGGACCAAGCCCACTTGAGCTTTTGCTCCCTGTTTGCAGCCGCGTGCAACTGCCTCTGTGCCGTTAAGTTCTTGTACTCGCTGAGCTGCCGGAAAACCTCTTCCGGCATTTCCGTGGGCCGTTTGTCGTCTTGGTTCGCCATTGCTCGTTCGCTGCCTCGCAACCTCACGGCGCGAACGACAGCGCCCCCTGCCAAAGCGGTTTCGTCACGTGCACCAAGAACCCGACCGCCATCGCGATGATCAGCGCGCCGGTCAGCAATTCGCCGATCCCGCGCGTTGCCACCACGGGGCCGCCGCCCTGCTTCTTGGCCGCTGCCTGCCGCTTGCGCGCCTCGGACAGCGAAGCGATCTTCGGATCGTCGTGATGATCGCCGCGCCCGTTTTTCATGTGCGCTCCTCACCGGCAGTGGCCGGGACTTTCGCCTTCAGGTCCTGCTTGCGCGGCTCGGGAATATTGAACCCGCCGCTCGGCACCTTGACGACTTCCATCGCCGTCTTGGGACCGCGCGCGACCTGGGCTGAGATCGACTGGCGGCGGACGCCCGGCTTGTGGCGCAGCGTCAGCACGATCGCGCCGATCATCGCCACGAACAGGATCAGGCCGGCGGCCTCGAAGTAGTAGGCGTACTGCGTATAGAGGATGCGCCCGAGCGCCTCGGTATTGCCGATCTTGGCGGCTGCCGCCGGGATCGGGGCGGCGGCTTTTGCAAGCGCCGTCGGCTGGATCAACCGGAAGCCGAGCACCATCACGAGCTCGGCCAGTACGATGCCCGCGATCAACAAGCCGAGCGGCGCGTTCTTGACGTAGCCAGCGCGCAGCTCCGCGAAGTCCACGTCCAGCATCATCACGACGAACAAGAACAGCACGGCCACCGCGCCGACGTAGACGATGATCAGCAGCATCGCGATGAACTCGGCGCCGAGCAGCACGAACAGGCCCGCTGCGTTGAAAAACGCCAGGATTAGGAACAGCACGGCGTGAACCGGGTTGCGCGCCAGGATCACCATCGCGCCCGAAAGCACGGCGAGGGCCGCGAACAGATAGAAGAATAGGTCAGCCAGCCACATCGCCCCTCACCCCCCGCCTGGCAGCGTTCTGCCGGCGTAAACCGTCTTGCCGTCGCGACGGCGTGTCTGCTCTTGGGCGACGGCCTTGCAGTGGCCGTTCCACAATGTCCAGTTCCTGACGCGGCGGTAGGGGAAGTAGGCCAGCAGCAGCCCGATGCCCAAGCCAGCCACCACCGAGCGGCCAAATCCGGCTGCCTCGATTCCCATCGCCTCGAAGCCGGCGATACCCCACTTCACGCTTGCCCACCCGAAGGCGGCGAGCGCACACACCGCCAGCAGCGCCTGCAGCCACCAGCGGCTCAATTCCGCGGTTGCCTGATCGCGCGCGATCTCCCCGTAGCGGGCGAGCTGGTCGTCCGTCATCACATAAAGCAGCGCCCTTGCTGGGTGAGCGGCTGATTCAGCGGTATTTTGCATCGAGGGCCATGTTCTGCGCGATCTCCCGCTCCCAGCGATCGCCGTTCGCGAGCAGACGCTCCTTGCTGTAGTACAACTCCTCGCGCGTCTCGGTCGCGAACTCGAAGTTCGGCCCCTCGACGATCGCGTCGACCGGGCAGGCCTCCTGGCACAACCCGCAGTAGATGCACTTCACCATGTCGATGTCGTAGCGCGTGGTGCGCCGTGTGCCGTCGTTGCGGCGCGGCCCCGCCTCGATTGTGATCGCCTGCGCCGGGCAGATCGCCTCGCACAGTTTACACGCAATGCAGCGCTCCTCGCCGTTGGGATAGCGGCGCAGTGCATGCTCGCCCCTAAAGCGCGGCGACAGCGGGCCCTTCTCGAACGGATAGTTCAACGTCTTCTTCGGCGCGAAGAAGTAGCGCATCGACAGGAAGAAGGCCGAGACGAACTCAGCCAGGAACAGCGATTTTATGCCTTGCGCGATACCCATTGGCGGGCCGCCTCCTCGTCGATCTGCCGGGCCTGCGCCCACCTGCTCACCTGCAAACGCGTTCTCAATTCCGACCGCATCCTCAACCGCCGTATGAGCGGGCAATCATATAGCCAATGCCTGTTCCCAGCGTCAGCCCGAGCAGCGCGATCAGCCGCAGGATGCACGCGCAGCCCACGCACCCGCCGGTTCCCTCGCCGTGCTCGGCCCGCAACGATAGTCCGACCAGGAGCGCGAACATGATGACCGACACCACGAACCCGATGACCGCGCCGGCAAATCCGTAATCGGTCGCCACGCGGCCTCCATAACGCCTCCAAGCCATAGGCCCGACCTCGACCAGACCTCTAAGGAGCAAGATTGCCAAACTGCAGCACCGATGCCACCACGACCACCATCAGCAGCGACAGCGGCAGGAACACCTTCCAGCCCAGCCGCATCAGTTGGTCGTAGCGATAGCGCGGCACGATCGCCTTCACCATCGCGAACATGAAGAACACGAAGGTGATCTTGCCGATGAACCAGAAGATGCCCGGCACCCACGTGAACGGCGCCATCGCGACCGGCGGTTGCCACCCACCCATGAACAGGATCGTGGTCATCGCACACATCGTGACGATCGCCACGTATTCGCCGAGCATGAACAGCAGATACGGCGTCGAGGAGTATTCGACCATGAAGCCAGCGACCAGCTCGGATTCGGCTTCCGGCAGGTCGAACGGCGGGCGGTTGGTCTCCGCCAGCGCGGAGATGAAGAAGATCACGAACATCGGGAACAGCGGCAGCCAGAACCAGTTGAGGAAGCTGAGCTTGGATATGAACCCGCCCAGCCCGCTGTCATCCCCACCCGCTTTCGCAGCGAGCCACGTGCCGACGCCGGTCTCCTGCGCTTTCACGATGGCGCTCATGTTCAGCGATCCCACGCACAGCAGCACCGTGATGATCACGAACCCGATCGAGACCTCGTAGGACACCATCTGCGCCGCCGAGCGCAACGCGCCCATGAACGGATACTTCGAGTTCGACGCCCAGCCACCCATGATGATGCCGTAGACGCCGAGCGACGAGATCGCGAGCAGATAGAGGATGCCGACGTTGAGGTCGGCGATGACCCACGTGCCCCACCCGTCCTGGTTGATCGGGATCACGGCCCAGGCCGCGAGCGCGCAGGCCGCCGTCGCTAGCGGTGCAAGCAGGAACACCGTCTTGTCGGCGCCGGCCGGTATCAGCGGCTCCTTCAACACGAACTTGAGCAAGTCGGCGAACGACTGCAGCAGACCGAACGGGCCGACCACGTTGGGGCCGCGCCGCATCTGCACGGCAGCCCACACCTTGCGATCCATCAGCAGCAGGAACGCGACGATGATCAGCAGGCCAACGAGCACGGCAAGGCTCGCCGCCACCATCAGTGCCAGCGGCCAACCGTAGGCCCACCAGATTTCGAGCGCTGTCGCAATCATGCCGTTCACGCTCCCCGCCTATTCCGCCGCCGCGGGCCGGGCCGCGGCACTGTGCTTGATCGCGCTCAGCTCGGCCATGATGGCCGACGCCCGCGCGATCGGGTTCGTCAGGTAGTAATCCGTGACGGCCGCGCCGAAGGGTTCGCCGGTCATCGCGCCGCCAGCGCCGGCCAGCTTCTCGACGCCCGCTACGTCTTCCTCGCCCGCGCTTGCCAAGCGCGCAAGCCGGGGCGCTTTGGCGTACATGGCCTTCCTCAGTGCCTCGACAGTGTCGTAGGACAGCTTGTGGCCGGCGTGCTCCGACAGCGCGCGCACGATCGTCCAGTCGTCCTTCGCCGCGCCCGGTGCGAACGCCGCCTTGCGGGTGATCTGCGCGCGGCCCTCGGTGTTGACGTAGGTGGCGGCCTTTTCCGTGTAGGCGGCGCCCGGCAGGATCACGTCCGCGCGGTGTGCGCCGGCGTCGCCGTGGCTGCCCTGGTAGATCACGAAGGCGCCGCCGAGTTTCGCGGGCTCGATCTCGTCCGCACCAAGCAGATAGAGCACGTCGAGATTGCCCGCGCCTGCCGCAGCGATCATGCCGGCAGCGTCGAGCGCGCCGGTTCCGCCAGGGACGAACCCGAGATCGAGGCCGCCGGTCCTGGCCGCCGCGGTATGCAGCACGTTGAACGCCGCCGCGCCCATGTTCTTGTCCTTGCTCGCGGTCAAGGCGATGCGGGCTGCCGCCGACAGGACGATGTGCCCGTCCGGACGCCGTGCGGCGGCCTGACCGACGATTACCAGCGGGTATTTCGCGTCGGCGAGCGTCTTGGCGAAGGCGTGCTTGCCGTTGGCGATTTCGGCCAATGTCTGCGGGCCCGCGCCCAGGTGCTCGTAGGGGTAGCCGAGGTCGGTGGCCACGCCGACGAGGCCGACCTTCAGGCCGACCGCCGCGCTGCCCTGGCGCCAACGCTTGCGAATGCGTGAATTCAGAACCGCTGCCTCGAGCCGCGGATTGGTGCCGATCAAAAGGATCGCGTCTGCCCGCTCGATGCCCTCGATGGTGGCGTTGAAGACGTAGCTCGCGCGCCCCAGGCTCGGATCGAGCTTCGTTCCATCCTTCCGGCAATCGAGATTGGCGACGCCGAGCCGGCCCATCAGGTCGGACAGCGCGAACATTTCCTCCGCGGCCACGAGATCGCCGGCGATCGCGCCGATGCGCGCGGGTGGGGCAGACTTCAGGCGCGCGCCGGCTGCCGCCAGCGCCTCGTCCCAGCTTGCCGGCTCGAGCTTGCCGTTGCGGCGCACGTAGGGCTGGTCGAGCCGCTGGGTTCTCAGGCCATCCGCGACATGCCGAGTCTTGTCGGAGATCCACTCCTCGTTCACGGCGTCGTTGTTGCGCGGCAGGATGCGCATCACCTCCGCGCCGCGCGCATCCACACGGATCGCGGACCCGACCGCATCCATCACATCGATCGTCTCGGTCTTGCGCAGCTCCCAGGGGCGCGCGTTGAACGCCCACGGGCGATGCGTCAGCGCGCCGACAGGGCACAGGTCGACCACGTTGGCCGACATTTCCGACATCATGCCGCGCTCGAGATACGTGGTGATCTCCATGTCCTCGCCGCGGCCGATCGCGCCGAGCTCCTCGACGCCGGCCACCTCGGTCATGAAGCGCACGCAGCGGGTGCACTGGATGCACCGCGTCATCGCGGTCTTGATCAGGGGCCCGAGGTGCTTTTCCTCGACTGCGCGCTTGTTTTCCTCGTAGCGCGAGCCGCCGCCGCCGAACGCCATCGCCTGGTCTTGAAGGTCGCATTCCCCGCCCTGGTCGCAGATCGGGCAGTCGAGCGGGTGATTGATGAGCAGGAACTCCATCACCCCTTCGCGCGCCTTCTTGACCATCGGCGTGCGCGTCATGATTTGCTTGGGCGCGCCGTCGCGATTGGGCGGGAGGTCGTTGACTCCCATCGCGCAGGAGGCGACCGGCTTCGGGCTGCCCTGCACTTCGACGAGGCACATCCGGCAGTTGCCGGCGATCGACAGGCGCTCGTGGTAGCAGAAGCGCGGGATCTCGACGCCGGCCTGCTCGCACGCCTGGAGCAGGGTAATCCCGTCCTCGGCCTCGAACGGTTGGCCGTCGATGATGAGCTGCTTCGGCATGGAGGCTCTCTTGCTAGCAGATGCGCGGACCGCACCGATGCGTGCCGCGAACGGACGTGGGTCCGCTGCGCTGCCACAAACTCGCCACGCTTCCTACAATGGGCGGCGGCGCGATGCTAGTAGCGCGGTGGGATGTGGACAGGCGACAAAAAGCGCACGTGCTAGAGGCGCGCTCGCGCACGGCGGTGCAGCCTCAACCGGGCACCGACTCTTCGAGTTTTTCGACGCGACGGGAGAGATCGACGATGGCTTGATCAACCCGTTGCCGCTAAGCCTCCGCCGATCTCATGCGCGCATCGTGCTCGCGTGAGCGGATGTCGGTGGCCGTGCTCAGCCCCAACGCATGGCTGACCAGCAGTTTCATGTCGTCGAAGCGCGCGTCCACGTCGTCGAAGCGCTGATCCATGTGCGTCACGAGTTGTTCGAACTGGGCGTCGATCCGGGCGAAGCGCGCATCGATCTGCGCGAAGCGCTCGTCGATACGAGCGAATTTCGAATCGTGTTCGTCGAGCTTGCCGCGAATCTCGCGCAACATTCGCAGGATCAGATTGTCCGGGTCGTCAGCCATGCAAGCACCCATCGGTTGCCTGAGAACAAACGTAGTACAGGCAATCTGAGGTGTCCATCTGAAAATGCACGATCCGCGCGAAAAAAGCACTCAATCCGGATAAATGTCCGGCTGCTTGACCAGCCAGAATGCGAACAGGGCAACCCACAATGGGAACGAGCCCAGTATGGCGACCGGGGCGCTCACGCCTTTCTTCTTGCCCAAGATGACGCCGAGGCCGGCAAACAGCGACCACACCATCAGGAACAGCAGCAGGTGGCGGGTTGCTTCAGGGTCGAGGCCGAACATCGCAAACTCTCGGATTTGTGGGTTGAGGCATTTTGCGCATCAGATCTAATGCGCAGGTGCGACCGCGCCAAGCCCCCGTATTCAGGCCGCGCCCTCGTGCGCCCGTTTGGTCCGCGCCATGATCTCGCGCAGCACGCGCAGCTCGTCGGCCGTCGGCGCGGGAGTCTCGCCCGCGTTCGCGGCATACTTGAGTTGCCAGCCGGTCGCCGCCTGTAAGGCTTCCCGTGTCACGCCGGGATGCAGCGAGACCACCGTCATCTCCTTCGTCACCGGATCGGGCTCCATCACGCACAGATCCGACATCAGGCGTGTCGGCCCCTTGGTTTTCGCGCCTTTCTTGAGGCGGTCGTCGCCGCCGGTGCCGTGGCCGAGCGAGGTGATGAACGGCAGCTTGTCGACGAACGCGCGCGGCGATTGCGCCATCGTGATCAGGATTTCGTGGCAGTGGACCGCGATTTCGGGCGCGCCGCCTCCGCCCGGCAGCCGCACCTTCGGCTTGTGATAGTCGCCGACCACGGTCGTGTTGAGGTTGGCGAACCGGTCGATCTGCGCGCCGCCCAGGAAGCCGACCGTGATTCGCCCGCCCTGCAGCCAGTAGCGGAACATTTCGGGGACCGACACCGTGGTCAAAGCCGTGTCGCACAGGTCCCCGTCGCCGATCGACAGCGGCAGCACGTCCGGCTTGGTTGCGAGCGTTCCCGATTCATAGATCAGCGTGATGCCGGGCGCATGCGTAAGCCGCGCGAGGTTGCACGCCGCCGACGGCGCACCGATGCCGACGAAGCAGATATCCGTCGGCTTCAGCGCACGCGCCGCCGCGATCGTCATCATCTCGGTGGGGGAGTAGGGGGCGGTCATCGGCGGCGGTCCGGGGTTGGTTGGCACGATCACCGCAGATATGTCGGACGCGGCGGGAGAGGGCAAGGGGCCGACGATCGTTCCGGAATGCGGTTGAATGCAGCCGGAAGGTCCGGTTAAGTCGGGCGTGCATTCTTGCCGAGCCATTGCGGAGACGTCGGATGTCCGCCAGTAAGCAGGCCCCCAGCCCACTCAAGGTTTTTATTTCCTACTCGCGCGAGGACTTGGCCGACGCCGACGTGCTCGCCGATACCCTTGAACGTAACGGCATTGATGCCCTCGTCGACCGCCGCGATCTGCCTTATGGCGAAGCCTGGCAGGGCGAGTTGGCCGACATGATCCGCGCCTCCGATACGGTCGTGTGGTTGGTTTCGCCGCACTCGCTGCGCTCCAAATGGTGCCAATGGGAGCTTGGCGAGGTTTCGCGCCTCCACAAGCGGTTGGTCCCCGTATTGATCGCCCCTGTCGCGCGGCACGAACTTCCCGAGATGCTGGGCGCGATACAGCTATTGCCGAACGAGGGCACGTTCAGTCTCGACCGCCATTTCGGTGCGTTGCAGTACACGCTCCAAACGGATTTCAGCTGGATCAAGGAGCAGACGCGGCTGGCGGATCTGGCCCAGCAGTGGATGAGCCGGAACAAGGCCGGCGCGTTCCTGTTGAAAGGCGCGAGGCTGAGTGGGGCGGAAGAATGGCTCCAACAACGCAAGCCGACCGCTCCGGAACCGACGGCTGCTATTCTCGAGCTGATACTCGCGAGCCGGAACGCTGCGACGCGGCTGAGGCGGTGGATGATGGCAGGACCGCTGCTGGCCGCCGCCGTCCTGGCGCTTGGCTACGTTACCGTTCAGTACGCCCGGATCACCGCCATGCCCGATACCAACTTGGCGATGGGGGATATCGAGAACTTCGAAACCGGTGACAATGGATACCAGGGGAATCGCTCGAAGATGATCAGCCCACGCCATAGAGGATGTCCTTGAGATAGCCGGTATTCCAGCCGGCTCGTTTGCGGCGGAGCTTGAGGCTCGACTTGGTTCTCGTGGTGGCCATCAGGTTCATCGCGATGTGGTTGCAAATAGCCATGTTCTGCGGCCCGTGGCCGGTGCGCATCCGGCATTGATCCTCGTCGAAGACGACATCGAGCACCCAGTGCAGCCGGTTCTCGA
>CAMDPA010000164.1 GCA_945903565.1 Devosia equisanguinis
CCGCACTCGAGCCTCGACGGCATGACGCCCGATCGGGCATACTTCGGACCACACTGCATCCTGCCGATCCGCTCGGCAGTCTAACCCCGGCAGAGCCTCCACTTATCGCAGCGGAAAATCTGTCCGAACAAGCGGGGCCACCTCAGTTCTCGACCGACTATCCACATTGGGACTTCGACGATCCCAAGTGGGTATTCAAGGTGCGCCTGCCCGAGACGACGCGTGAGGCGATCTTCCGGGGCAATGCGAAGGCGCTATATGGGCTGGAGTGATGGTTGTCCAGTTTCACCCCTGAACCGCATGTTCGATGTGCCGGGCGGCCAGTGAACCAGAAGGTGCTAAGCGCGGCGCGACGCGGCCAGTTTCACCGCATCGACGATCTCGGGATAAGCGGAGCAACGGCAGAGATTTCCCGTGAGATAGTGACGGATCTCGTCATCGGTCGGATCGGGATGCTGATCGAGCAATTGCTTCGTCATCATGATGAAACCCGGCGTGCAGAAGCCGCACTGAAAGGCGCCAGCATCGATGAAGGCTTGCTGCACGGGATCGAGCGTGTCGCCGTCGCCCAAGCCTTCGATGGTGCGCACAGTCGTGCCGTCGAGAAACCAGGCAAGCGACAGACACCCCGAGACGGCCTTGCCATCGACATGGACAGTGCAGCAGCCGCACAGTCCTTGACCACAGCTTTCCCGGGCGCCCTTCAAATCGAAGTGCTGCGTCAGCATATCGACGATGTTCTCGTGCGGCATCACGACGGCGCTGACCCGCGCATCATTGAGAACGAAACTGATCTTGCGAGGGGTGGTCACTTCAATCTCCAGCCAAGGGTGTGCCGTTCGCCTTCTGCAAAGCCCGGTAGATCGATTCGGGCGTGATCGGCAGATCGGTGAGATGAATGCCGATGGCATCCGCGACGGCGTTGCCGATGGCCGGCGACAGCGCAATCGTGGTGCTCTCACCCGCGCCCTTGGCCCCGAACGGACCACCCTTCTGATAGGCGGCCTCCACATGCTCGTTGATGAACTCGCCGGGCATGTCGAGCAGCCCGGGAATCTTGTAGTCGGCGAGCGAACCGTTCGTGAGCTGCCCGTCGCGGAAAACCATGTTCTCCGTGAGCGTAAACCCGAGCTGCATGATGCCCGCACCGGAGAGCTGCTGCTGGACCATCTTCGGATTGATCGGAGCGCCGACGTCGGCCACGTTGATCAGCTTGGTGACCCTGATGTGCCCGGTCTCGGTGTCGATCTCGACTTCGGCGCCGGCGGCACCGACACCCCAGAAGGGCGTCGCCTTGGTCGATTGCCCGGTCTTCGTATCCGGCTTCTCGTAGTCCGGAATGAAGCTGCCGGTGCCGATGATGTTGCCGGCCTGCATTCCGTACTTGCGGCGCAAGAGTTCCGCGAGCGGCACATTGCTGCCCGACGGCATTCCGAGATCCTTGGCCAGTTGCTCGATCTTCGCCTTGGCATCCTCGGCGGCAAGCCGAACCGCAGTGCCCATATGGAAGGTCGAGCGCGAACCGAGCGTGCCCATGTCGTAGGGCGTTACGTCGGTATCGGGATGGACGACCTGGATCGAGGCCGCGTCGATGTTGAGCACTTCGGCGGCGATCTGCGCCATTGCCGTGTCGGAACCCTGCCCCATGTCGACGGTGCCGATGTAAAGCCCGCAACTGCCGTCGCCATACATATTGATGATGGCGACGGACGTCGTTGGCGCCGTGATACCCTTGAAACCGATCGCGATGCCGCGTCCGCGCTTGATGCGGCCGCTCCCCTTATCGAACGGCTGGCTCCATTTCATGCGGTCGAGGATGTGATCGAGTGAATTCTCGATCGCGGCATCGCGCATCAAAGTGCCGGATGCCTGCGGCCTGCCCTCGCGCAAAATATTCTTGCGCCGGAACTCGATCTTATCGATGCCGAGCGCGTCCGCGATCATGTCGGTGTGAGACTCGTAGGCCCACGCCGTCTGCGGCGCACCGAAGCCGCGCAGCGCGCCTGCCGGCGGACGATTAGTGTATACGGCGTACGAATTGATCGAAACGTTCTCGATGTCGTAGGGACCCGCCGACGTGAAGCCGGCCTTCTGGGTCACGCGCGGTCCGATGTCGGCGTAAGCGCCGCCGTTCCATACGACCTCACAGTGGCGCGCGACGATCTTGCCGTCCTTCATCACGCCACTCTTGATAGTGAACGTGCAGGGGTGGCGCGTCACCATGTAGAACTGCTCTTCCATCGTGAGCGAGATCTTCACGGGGCGGCGGGCGACCATCGACAGTGCGGTAACCAGCGCCTCCAGCTTGATATAGAGCTTGCCGCCAAAACCGCCCCCGAGATACGGCACCTTCACCCGAACGCGGTTCTCAGGAAGGCCCAGCAGGCGCGCGATCTCGATCCGAACGAAAGATGGCCCTTGCGACGCCGTATGCAGCGTCAGCCGCCCATCGGCGTAGTCCGCGACGGAGACAAACGGCTCCAGCGGCGTATGCATGACCTGCTGCGTACGGAACGTATGCTCGAAGACATGATCGGCGGCCGCAAAACCCGCCTCGGGATCGCCACGCAAGAGATGATAGTCGAGCGCAACGTTGGTCCCACTCCGTCCCGCGAGATGCTGCAGGTCGGGGAACGTCGCGGCAGGCTTCAACTCATCGTGGACCAGGGTCTTCGCCGTCATTGCCTCGACTTCGTCGAAGACGCCCGGCAATTCCTCGTATTCCGCCGTGATGAGGCCGACAGCTTCCTCGGCGATGCGCTTGTCGGTCGCAAGCACGACCGCGACAGGCTCGCCGGCAAAACGCACCTTGCCATCGGCGAGAATAGGCTGGTCGTGAAACGCAGGGCCGTAATAGGGATGCGGAATGACTTTGCGAATGTCATCGATCGTCACGACGCGATAGACGCCTTCAAGTGCGCTGGCCGCTGAGGTATCGATGCTCTTGATCTTCGCGTGCGGCACGGTGCTGCGGAAGATCTTGCCGTAGAGCATCCCCGGCAGACGCAGGTGGTGCACATACTCGATACGGCCGGTGACCTTCTCGCGTGCCTCCAAACGAGGGATCGACTTGCCGACATTGGAACTGAACGGGGCTGACATGTTCTAAACCCCCACGACGTGCGAAAGGGCACGGCCGAGATGGACCCGGAGCAGATGCTTCTTGTAGTCGGCAGACCCGCGCATATCGCTCTCGATTTCGACCTCCGCCGCTGCGGCCTCTCCAACTCGGCGCAGCAGGGCACCGTCAACGATGGAACCACGCAAGACCTTCTCGGCGGCACCGAGGCGCGTTGGGCGATCCACCGCTGCACTGAGCACGATGCTGACATCCTCCACCAGTTTGCCCCTGCACCGCGCCGAAACCGCAATCCCAAGCGCAGGCCAATCATGCTCGGCACGCGTCGTCACTTTGGCATAGTGCGATCGCCAGGACGACCGGATCGGAACCTCGAGCTCGGCAATAACTTCTCCTCGGCCGAGCGTCGTCTCGTAGTATCCAGCGAATACATCCGCGACCGGGATCACGCGTTCACCAAGCTTGCTGACGATTCGTACTTTAGCGCCCAACGTCATCCAGACAGGAGGAAGGTCGAGGTGGGGATCCCCGTGCGCGAGATTGCCCCCCACCGTCGCAACATTGCGGACCCGGACGTTGGCCAGCGTCTTCATGGTTTGTGCGACAACTGGCAGGTGGCGGCGAATCTCAGGGGAATGCTCGAGTTGCGAAAAGGTCGTCATGGCGCCGATCTGAAACGACGTTTCATCGGCGGATACGCTCATCCCGTCGAACGGCCGTCCAAGCCGCCGCAGACTGACGAGACGGACGGGCTTGAACAGCTGCGCCTTCATCATCAGCATCAGCGCCGTCCCGCCACCGAATGGCCGGACGGCCGGATCATCGGAATCGAGGTGTTCAAACGCTTCCTGGAGCGACCGGGGTTCGACGAGCTCGAAACTAGCCAAATCAATGCCCTCTGCTCATTCCAAACAAGGCAGGCTGACGTTTGTAGCCTACCCCTGCTGGCCGGAGCATAGGGACCAGGTGCAAGGTGTCAATGAGCCCGTGCGAGCCCCTGTCGAATGAACCACTGTCGGATACTATGCGCCTCGACGAGGCTGCCAGTCGCGGCTTAATGTCGAGGGCCGAAGCCGCGCTTGAAGCAATTCCGCCGATGCGAAGGAGCCAATACCATGTCGAACGTTCTGCAGTTCCAAGCCGGCGGCTATCGCTTCATTTCAGGCGTGTTCCAATATTCCGGCGGCGTCGCGGCCGAACCCGGTTTCGCCATCCAGCACGTCGCCTTTCGGGAACCACTGCCCCTCGTCGAAGGCTTCGCTGCAGCGGAGCGGATCATTACCGCAGCGGGACGCCCACTCACAGCCTTCTGCGCCTGCGAGCTGCGCTCTCCTGCACCCTTTACGGAGCAGGGTTTCAAGGACTTCAATTTGATCTATGTCGGCACGCTATCGCGCTGGGGCATCTATGACGGCAAGACCAATCCGGTGGCGCGCAGCAATGTCTGCCCCCCGATCGATCCCCCACGCGAGCCGTCGATGCATGCTTTCTCGTTCACCCAGGTGAGCCCCGGCGCAGCGCCCACGTTCGTCATCTCCGGCAGCGGGGAGGCCCCGGAGGGAGCGGGCACCTATTTCGAGCGCACCATCCGTCGCGGCGATACGAGCCCCGAAGCCATGCGCGAGAAGGCGCACTGGGTACTGGGCGAGATGGAGCGTCGCTTGGGACTCCTCGGCTTCGGTTGGCGGGATACGACGGGCGTTCAGGTCTACACCGTTCAAGATATCCATCCGTTCATGGCCGACGAAATCGTGCGCCGGGGCGCAGCCCGGCACGGTATCGCGTGGCACTTCTGCCGGCCCCCGGTCGTCGATCTCGAATATGAAATGGATTGCCGAGGTGTAGCGATGGACCAGGTCGTCAGCCCCAGCCGATAGTCGGGGCTTGAGACGACACGTCTGGGCGGTGCTACTGTGCCGCCCCAGAAGCGCGCATCCGTGGTTGGCGCCGCACACCCTTTCATTCACCGGGGCACGAAATGACCGACGACGTCATGCTGGTGGGCAGCATACCTCACAACTCCATCCCGGAAGCCATGGCGATGTTTGGCGGTCCGCTTGGCCAACATCTATGCACCCTTCCGGATGGCGAGGTCGGCTGGCGGCGGTTCTGGATCACGCGTGTCCACTTCCAGGTGCTTGCCGTTCACCCCGATCTCGAGATCATTCAGCGTCCGCGCCGCGACGACGGCATCGAGCGCATCTATCCCCATGATGCGAGCGACAACTGGAACTTCAAGGTCCGCGATGGCGTCGACAAGGTCGTGTTCGGCCACCCCGGTTGGCGGCTTGGCTTCTACCAGGACGCAGTGAATTCCTACCACCACTTCCGCAATCTGAAGGACAAGGGCGTTCTGCCCCCAAACATCCGCTTTCAGGTCTCCATACCGACCGCCGTCAGCGCACTGCCGCCACGCGTATTCCCCCACCCCGGCGATCTCGACAAGGTTCGGCCCGGTTACATCGACGCAGTTCGCGCCGAAGTCGCAGCGATGATGGAGCAAATTCCCCCGAGCGAACTCGCGATACAGTGGGACTGCTCGACCGAGCTGCAGGACGCCTACGGCGGGGTGCCGACGCTTCCCAAAGAAGGCGCGATCGCGCGGAATCTGCCGCAAATCCACGCGCTTTCCCGCGACATTCCGGAAAGCGTGATGCTGGGGTTCCACCTGTGCTTTGGAACCCTGGGCGGATGGCCGCGCTTCGCGCCCGACAGCACTGATTGCGCGGTGGAGTTGGCCAACGCGTTCATGGAGGGTGCCGGGCGCAAGGTCGACTGGATGCACATGCCGGTTCTCGATCGAACGGACGAGGCCTACTACGCGCCACTTGCCGACCTTCGCCCGCGCGGGGCCAAGATCTATCTCGGCATGATCCACAACATGGAAAACTTCGAGAAGCGCTTTGCGCTGGCGCGAAAATTTCTCCCCGACTTCGGCGTCGCCGCGTACTGTGGGTTTGGACGCAGACGGCCCGAGGAGCTTCCCGATGTACTCGGCGAGCATCTGGCCGCCCTTGATGTGATGCGCCGCGCAACCACGCGATGACCTTCGTCGCGGAAACGCAGGCTTGGAAAACGGGAAGACTGCAATGATCGTGAAGCGATTGGCGGTGCTGGTTTTCAGTTTGCTCGCGTCAGCGCATGCGACGCACGCCCAAACCTGGCCTGACCGGCCGATAAAGCTCATCGTTCCCACGGGTCCTGGCGCCGCCACCGACGTGATGGCCCGCTTGTTGAGCGAGAACGTGGGCCGGCGGCTCGGGCAGACCATGTTCGTGGAGAATCGCGCCGGTGCTTCGGGATTGCCCGCACATCAAGCGGCCGCCACCGCAGAGCCGGACGGCTACACGTTCCTGTTCACGAATACGTCGGGCATGGCGGGGAACCTCGTCACGTTCAAGAAGCTGCCTTATGATCCTGCGGCAGACTTTGCGCCGGTGGCGATGGTCGTCAATCTCGGCCCCCAGATGATCAGCGTCAATTCGACGGTCCCCGCCAAGAACCTCGCGGAGCTAATGACCTACGCCAAAGCCAACCCCGGCAAGTTGTCCTACGGAGCGGATGCGACAGCGGGCGGTGCGGTTTTCGTTGGTCGTCTGCTGAACAAGCGTGCGGCGCTCGGTATGGCCGAGGTGGCCTACAGGTCTTCATCGCAAATGGTGACGGATGCTGCCTCCGGGGTTGTTCCGGTACTGGTGAGTTCGATTGCCGTTGCCGCGCCGTTTCATCAAACAGGTCAACTGCGGCCGATCGCAGTCATGTCGTCGAGCCGGTTTCCCTCGATGCCAAACGTACAAGCCGTCAACGAAACGCTGCCGGGTGTACAGGTCGACGGCTGGTTCGTTATCGTGGCCCCCAAGGGAACGCCATCTGCGATCGTCCAGCGCATGAATAGCGCGGTCGGCGAATATCTCAAGCTGCCCGATCTGCAGAAGCGCTTGCTGGATATCGGCCTTGCAACCGGCGGCGCCGATACGCCAGAGCGCACGGCGGCGTTCATCCGTGCGCAGCAGGATGTATGGCGCGCGCTGGCCAAGGAACTCGATATCCAGCCGCAGTAACGGCACGACATGCAGGAGGCCGAACGATGACTGACTATTGGTTGTCCAAGCTATTCTACGACCTCAATCAAAGCCCACCGATGGCAGCGGAGTATCGCGCCAACATGGACGCCGTGCTCGACCGCTATGCGATCACCCCCGAAGTTCGCACCGCATTGCACGCCGACGACGTTGCCGCGCTGGCGCCAGGCGTCAACGCGTACTTGCTCCGATTCTACTTTCAGATCCGCGGCATGCCGGAAGCCGAGTTCATCTCGCGCCTGCATGCCATGAAGAAAAAGGAAGCTACCCATGGCTAGTCTCGCCGGCGCGTTCGCCGCCTCACACGGACCGCTCATCGCCCGCGACTGGGATAAACTTCCCGAGCAACAGCGCACGCGTCTCGCAGCCGCTTTCGACGAACTCGGTCGCCGCTTTCGTGCCTGCAAACCCGACATCGTCGTACTGGTTTCGCCGGACCACTGGGTCAACTTCTTCATCAACAATCTGCCCGCGGTCTTGATTGGCATCGGCGAGCAGCACGATGGCCCACCCGAGCCGTTCATGAAGAAGGTCTATCCGCACCAGACGCTGACCGGGCATCCGCAGTTCGGCCGACACCTCCTCGATACCGCGCTTGCCAACGACTTCGAGCCGGCGTTGTCGCACCGGCTCAAGCTCGACCACGGCTCATGCATCCCGTTGTGGCGAATGGGAATCGGCCCCGAAATGCCGATCGTGCCGATCCTCGTCAACGACCTTGAGGAGCCGATGCCGAGCATCAAGCGCTGCCTCTCCTGGGGTCGCCTCGTGAAACAGGCGATCGAGAGCTATCCAGGCTCCGAACGCGTCGCCATCATCGCCACTGGGGGCCTCAGCCACTCGATCGGCGAGGCCACGATGGGCTGGATCGACGAGCCGTTCGACCGCGAGTGCATCCGCCATTTCGAGGTCGGCGAGGAGCGCGCGCTGTCGACATTCCTTGAGCGCGAGCTGCCCAAGACCGGCAATGGCGCGCATGAGATCCGCGATTGGGTCGTCGCGCACGGCGCAGCGGGCAGCAAAGGCTTCGAGCTGATCGACTATTTCCCAAGCCCCGAGACTTTGGTCGGGGCGGGGTTCGCCTCGTGGCGTTTGGAGTAGTCTTAACCCCGAATCTCAATACTGCCCCTTCGGCTCCAGTCCCAGCGTGTACTGACCGTACATCGTGCCGACCGCATCCCAGTTGAGACTGATGTGGGAGCCGGCCGCATGAGCATCACGCCACACGCGCTGTATAGGCTTGTCAAGAAAGATGCTCTGGCCACCCGAAGCAGCGAACAACGCGTCGACAGCCTGCAGCAGAAGCCGCGCACTGAACGCATGATCAAGACGATTGCGCAGGCGCATGTCGAGGGGCGTGTGCTCGCCACGCACCGCCGTCGCATAGGCCTCGCCGAGGTCGCGATGCAGCATCAGCCGCGCGGCGTCGATGCAGCCCGCGGCTTCGGCAACGCGTGACTGGACGGTGGCGAACTCCGCCATGCGCCGGTTGCCGCCGGCCACCGCCCCGCGCGTCTCGCGTACCTTCACCGTTGCCACGAAGTCAGCGAGAGCGCCCTCTGCCATGCCGAGAATGGGCGCGATCAATGCAACGGGCAGCACCGAGAGAAACGACTGCCGATAGAACGGATTGGTATTGATGAGAGTTCCCGGGCCACTACCGGCGGCCAAATCCGAAAACGCCAATGCGCGATGCGCAGGGACGAACACGTTGTCCGCTACGATATTTTTACTGCCGGTGCCCGCCAGACCCATCGTGTGCCACTTGTCATCGATCCTTACATCCTTGCGCGGAACCAGCAGAAACATCGGCTTTGCCACCGCACCGTCCGCTGACGGAATTGTCGCGCCAAGGAAATACCACTGGGCAAAATCGCAGCCGCTGGCGAAACTCCAGACACCGGAGATCCGATAGCCGCCATCGACCACGACCGTTTTGCCGACCGGCGGATAGGAACCCGCCGCGATGGCATCGGGATCGGCCCAGAATTCGTCCTGCGCCTGCTTGTGCATACAGGCGACGAACCACTGATGCACGTTGGCAATGCCGTAGGCCCAGGCCGTGGAGCCGCAGCCACGGCCAATGGCAGCGGACAGCTCGAGGAGATCCGTCATTCCATATTCGTAACCACCACGCGTCTCCGGCTGCAGGATGCGGAACAACCCAGCCTCGCGAATTCGCTCGACGACGTCGTCGGAAACGCGCCGGTTGGCCTCGGTTTCCTGGGCTCGCACACGAACGATTTCGCTGATCGCGCGAGCCCGGGACAGCAACTCGGACACACTTGGCTTGAGCGGCGTTGAACGTTGAGCTGCGTCGGACATGTTTGAACTTCCTTCCCTCGGTTGCGAGCCGGCTTGCACTAGTACCCGCGATCATTCCACATCCGGCCGCTTATAGCCCGCATTCGGTCCACCCTTCTGGGACTTGAGATAGGTCTCGACATTGTCGAGCGGGTCCATCGCCCGGCGCAGGCGAGCACCGACGAGCTGATCGACTTGGATCGCCTGGCTGACGCCGAGATCGCGCCCAAGCTGGACCGTGATCTTGTGATGCTGCAACGGAGCCAGATGCCGCGATGCGACTTCACGTGCGATCCCGACTGTGAATGTCTCGAGCTCTGCCGCCGGGACCGACTGGCTGACAATACCGAGGTCGTCGGCCTCCTTGCCGGTCAGATTGCGCCCGATCAGCGCAATGTGCGCCACCTTCTTGACCGGCAGGCCACCATGCAGAAGCGTCGAGGTAACCAGCTGGCCGAACGAGCCGCGCAGAATCTCGGGCATTCCAAGCTGGCAATCGTCCGCAGTATAGACGAGATCGTGACAGTTCATGATACCGAGCGCGCCACCGAGGCAATAGCCGTGCACCTGGGCGATCATGATGCGCGGGAACTGACGCACCGCCTCCGCGATCTGGATCGTCAGATTGGGCCGGTCCCAGTCGAGCAGCGGCCCGTTCGAAACCTCGCGCAGGAAGGTCAGATCGAGGCCGGAGGAGAACACGGAACCCGCACCCTTGGTAATACAGACCTTCAGCTCCTGATCGGCGCGGACGATCTCGAGCGATTCCAGGAATGCTTGGCACATCGGCCGATTCCAACAGTTGCGCTTGTCTGGGCGATTGAGAAGAATACGCGCGACGCCAGCATCATCAAGGCGCTCGAGCCGAAGCTCCGGCCATTCCATTATCGTCGTCCAGGGGTCGGTCATTGTAAGCGCTCCTCTCGACAGTGGCTTCGGCCGGATCGGCTGCAGTAACGGGCTGTCAGTAGCTTTTGGACTTGTCTGGTTTTGATAGCACACGACTTGGCCGCTTCGGCGGGTTCGGATGATCATCGGCGGAAGCAGGGGACGCCGATGATGTCGAGAGAGGCGCGAGCCGTCAGGCGGCGCACCTCTTGGCTTTG
>CAMDPA010000165.1 GCA_945903565.1 Devosia equisanguinis
CGCGAACCTATGAGAAAGGCATCAAGGTCAGCAAAGCCGAGTTGGCGGCGGTCAAGCTTGTCGGCGATGACTTCCATCCCGAATGGAACTATACAATCAGCCCACGCAGACCGGGGAACTCGTAGCGGTTATTCTGCGATCTGTCCTTACAGAACATTCACCCGCGATTGTGTTGCATAGGTATCCATCCGTAGCCTATGGACGCAACCGGCCGGCTGACGCCATCCCGCCCAACGCGGGGCTCGAAGTAGTGGAGCGACGATGAGTAACGACATGGGATCACCAGCGGGCATCGCAGCCGCCCCGGCGCAGCACGCCCGTTGGCCCAGCAATCTGACGCTGATGAGCGTGTTCACGCTGACGACGTTCCTGTCCGCGCTGCTGCTGTTCTCGATCCAGCCGATGTTCACGAAGATGGTGCTGCCGCTGCTCGGCGGGGCGCCGTCAGTGTGGGCGGTGGCGCTGTGCTTCTTCCAGGGCGCGCTGCTCGCCGGCTACTGCTATGCGCACGCGCTCAACCGTTATGCGCCGCCGCGCTATGTCGGCTTCATCCACCTTGGCTTGTTCGTGCTGGCGATGCTAGCGCTGCCGATCGGCGTGCCGTCGGGATGGCGCGAGCCGCCGCCGGGCGATCCTTACTTCTGGCAGCTTGGATTGTTCACGATGGCCGTGGGCTTGCCGTTCCTGGCGATCGCGGCCAATGCGCCGCTGTTGCAGGCGTGGTTTGCGCGCACCGGACACCCCAGCGGCCACGACCCCTACTTTCTCTACGGCGCGAGCAATCTGGGCAGCTTCTTCGCGCTGCTCGCCTATCCCTTGCTACTCGAACCGCAGTTCGGCCTGACCGCGCTGTCGCGGCAATGGACGCTCGGCTTCCTGCTGCTGGGCCTGGCGATCGCGGTATGCTTCTGGTTGCTGAGCTTGTCGACGGCGGCACGCGCGGGACAGCTCGTTGCAACCGCGGCTGCGAACGACAATGCCGCGACAGCCGCGCCAAGCTGGTTCCAACGGCTGAAATGGATCCTTCTGGCGCTGGTGCCGTCGGCGCTGCTCACCGCGTATACGACGCACATCGCAACGGACGTCGCCTCCGCGCCGCTGATCTGGGTCGGCCCGCTGGCGCTGTACCTGCTGACGTTCGTACTGGTGTTCAGGGACAAGCCCCTGGCCTTCTTGCCGTGCGCGCTGGCCGCGGCGGCGGTCGGTTACGTGGCGCTGCCTTGGTTCGCAAACCAGATGTTCTCCGACGTACCGCGGTGGGTCGCGATCGCCGGCGCGCTGATCGCCCTTGGCGCGTTCACCTGGGCCTATTCCAAGAACTGGCTGACGCCGCAGCGCTGGCTCCTCGTGTTCCACCTCGGCGCGCTGCTGCTCGCCCTGCTGCAGCTTTCCCAGACCCGGCACGACAACCTGTTCATATCCGCGAGCACGGGCGTTGCCGCGTTCTTCCTGTCCGCGCTCGTCGCGCATCGCACGCTGTACGAAGAGCGGCCGGCGGCTGCGTATCTCACCGAGTTCTATCTGTGGATGTCGTTCGGCGGTGTGCTCGGCGGGCTTGCCGCAGGCCTGCTGATGCCGCAGCTTTTCAACGAGGTGCTCGAGTATCCAATACTGCTTGCGCTGACGATGGCGTGCCGGCCCGGCGCGCTCGACGTCGGCATGCGCGACAAGGACGAGCTGTTGCGGCTGTGGCTGATCGCGGCGGCGGGCGTGCTGGTCGTATGGTGGACCAAGCTGCTCGATCTCGACGACAAGCTGTTCGGCTGGGCGCTCAACGCCGAAGACTCGATCTCGATGCTGGGCATCGGCGCGGCGCTGTCGTGGGTGCTGCGCAAGCTCAGCCAATATGGCATGGCCGCGGTGCTGACGTTGGCCTTTGCAGGGCTCGTGCTGGCGTTCTACAGGCGGGCCCCGCGCCAGCTGGTCGGCGCGTTCCTGATGTGCCTGGCGGTCATCATGCTGCCGTCGGCCGTCAAGCGCAGCTACGGGCCCAACAGCACCGCGGAGCGCAGCTACTACGGCGTCTATCGCGTTTCCCTGTCGCATGACCGGCAGCACCAGGTGCTGACCCACGGCACGACGCTGCACGGCGCCCAGCGCGTGCAGGATGCTTCCGGCGCGCTCGTCTTGGATACGACGCCGGGCACCTACTATCACCCGCAAAGCCCGATGGCGCGCACCGTCGATCTCGTGCGCGAACGGCTGGAGGCGGCCGGGCGCAAGGGCCGCTATGGCGTGGTGGGGCTCGGCACCGGCTCGCTCGCCTGCTACGCGAAGGAGGGGGAGAGCTGGCGCTTCTTCGAGATCGACCCGGTCATCGTCGGCATCGCCAGCGATCCCGTGAAGTTCTCATTCGTCAGCAATTGCCAGCCCAAGCTCGACGTCGTGATCGGCGACGCGCGCCTGACGATAACGAAGGAGCCGGCGGCAAGCTACGACCTGATCATCGTCGATGCGTTCTCCTCCGACGCGATCCCGGTGCATCTCCTGACGGCCGATGCGATCAAACTCTATGCCAGCAAGTTGAAACCCGATGGGGTCGTGCTGCTGCACATCTCCAACCGCTATCTCGACCTCGACAGCGTGGTCGCGGCGACGGCTGGACTGGTCAAGGAGGTCGACGGCTTGTTGTTGTCCGACAACGATGCCGATGGCAGCTATTCCTCCACGACATCCACGGCCGGCGTGCTGGCGCTCGACAAGGCGGTGCTGGAGCCGTTCCGCAAGCTCGAGATGGCGCAGGAGTTCGGCGCGACCACCATGCGCGGGTGGACCGACGACTACTCCGACATCATGGCGCCGTTCATGTCGCGCTGGCGCAAGCGGTGATGATCATGGGCAGAAAGCCTATCGACGCAGGGCCGCTTACTCGCAAGCAGTTGGGCATCGAACTCACCGCACTCGAAGACAGATTGCGACACGACACACGCTGCCAGCACGAGAAGCTGCGGGAAGAAATCCGCAGCACTTTCGGGAAATTGCGTTTGGAGGTTCGCGATGAATTCGCGGTTCGCGTAGATGGAATGAGCGCTTCTTCAACCGGCGTGCGGATAGTGAGGGACCAGCAATTCAACGAGATGATGCATCAACTTCGGGCCTTGCAGCTCGGCGGCGCGATCGGAACCTGCTTCCTTATCGCTCTGATCGTCCTTACCGAGTTCCTGCTGTGATCCCAAACGCCAAAAGGGAAGCGATACGGCCTCACTCAACGCATGTTTCAAGATGAGCGCGGTCAGCGAGGCGAGGGGGCGAACTAAGGCAACGCGCAAGAGCAAGTGAATCGATTGCCGTCGCATTGCTGCCGCCCCGATTAAGTAATACCAGCCGTCATGGCCGCGAAGGCGGCCACCCACGACACCCGTGTTTAGAAGCGTTCATGCCGGCCTTGCGGGACCATTGCGAACGTGCGCCCCGTGTCGGCTCGATATTCGTTGACTGTGTCGTGGGTGGCCGCCTTCGCGGCCATGACGACAGTATAGGGGCAGAGGTTGCAGCGCACACCATTGGCTTCGATTCACTTATCTTTGCAGGCGTCCTAAGCCGCAAACGTGTTCCCCTTCCTGATGCTCCCCACGGGTTGCCCGCCCTTGTGGCGCGCGCTAAGACTGCGCCGTAGCCACCCCAGCATCCAAAGGCGCGATTTCCCATGCAGGTCGACCAGGCGACGGTCAAGCGCATCGCGCGGCTGGCGCGCATCAAGATCACCGACGAGGAGGCCAAGGGCCTCGAGAAGGAGCTGTCGGGCATCCTCGATTGGGTGGCGATGCTCGACGAGGTCGATACCGCCGGCGTCGAGCCGATGACGCGGGTGGTGCCGATCGAGCTCAAAAAGCGCAAGGACGTGGTCGATGACGGCGAGATCGCCGCCGATGTGACGCGGAACGCGCCGCAGTCGACCGATCACTTCTTCGTCGTGCCGAAGGTCGTCGAGTGATCGGACCCGGCATCCCATACTCGTGCCAGCGCGCGCATCCATTACTGGAGGTAATCCCGTGAAAATGATCTTCGCTTTGTTCGCCGTGCTGCTGATCGCCACCGGCGTCATCCTGCTCGCCATCCCGCGTGAGGAGCCGCAGCGCGCGGCAAACCGCAGCGTGGCCCCGCAGGTCATCAGCTACGCCGTCCGCGCCCGCGATCTTGCAGAACAGGTCAACGCGCCACTGTCGATCCTGTTCGGCATCGTCAGCCTGTACTACTCGCGCAAGCGCTATCTGACCGAGCGCGACGAACACGGCAACGGGAAGAAGTAACCCCGTTGGCACGCCGCAAAACACAGGATCGGGACGTCGGACTGCGGCTGCGCGCGGCGCAAGCGTGGGTGTTGCACGACGACAGTTTCGCCAACCTCGCGTTCGCCGATAGCGCAGAGGATCCGGCCGCGTACATCGTCATCACGCGCACGTTGACGCCGACGGCGATCAACCGCCGGCTCCGCATGGACGGCGTCTATGTCGAGATCGATGACCAGGGCAGTTCGGCCTATCGCGCGGCGACGGGCTTCGCCCTGGGCCGAAGCGAGCTGCGGATTGCAATCTCGCCGGACGCCTATGACCGGCTCGGCATCGAGGGCGACATCGTGATCGAACTCGCCGATCCCGACGTGAAGAAGAAGAAGCTCCGGGCGGCACTCCAGGCCGCACTGGCCGCCATTTTTGAAACCGAGCCTTGAAGAATGACAGACCTCACCCGATTGACGCTCGCCGAGGCCCGCGACGGCCTCGCCAAGAAGGCCTTTTCGTCGACGGAATTGACCCAGGCTTTTCAGGCGGCCATCGCGAAGGGCAACGCCGCGCTCAACGCCTACATTCTGCCCACGCCCGAGCACGCGCTGGCGCAGGCGAAGGCGTCCGACGCGCGGCTCGCCAAGGGCGATGCCCGTCCGCTCGAAGGGCTGCCGCTCGGCATCAAGGACTTGTTCGCGACCAAGGGCGTGCGCACCACCGCGTGCTCGAAGATCCTCGATCAGTTCACGCCGACCTACGAGTCGACCGTCACGCAGAACCTGTGGGACGCCGGCGCCGTGATGCTGGGCAAGCTCAACTGCGACGAATTCGCGATGGGTTCGTCGAACGAGACGAGCGCGTTCGGACCGGTGGTGAACCCATGGCGCCGCCTAGGGAAGGACGGCAAGCCGTCCACCGACAAGCTGGTGCCCGGTGGCTCGTCGGGTGGCTCGTCAGCGGCGGTTGCGGCAGACCTGTGCCTCGCCGCCACCGCGACCGACACGGGCGGATCGATCCGCCAGCCCGCGGCGCTGACCGCCACTGTCGGCATCAAACCGACCTACGGGCGCTGCTCGCGCTGGGGCACCGTCGCGTTCGCTTCCTCGCTCGACCAGGCGGGACCGCTTGCCAAGACCGTGCGGGACTGCGCGATCATGCTGCGCCACATGGCGAGCCACGACCCTAAAGACTCGACCTCGGTCGATGCGCCCGTGCCCGACTACGAGAAGGATATCGGCAAAGGTGTGAAGGGGCTGCGGATCGGCATTCCCCGGGAGTATCGCGTCGACGGCATGTCCACGGAAGCCGAAGCGCTCTGGCAGCAGGGCATCGCGTGGCTGAAAGCCGCCGGGGCGACGATCCACGACATTTCCCTGCCGCACACAAAGTATGCGCTGCCGGCCTATTACATCGTCGCGCCCGCCGAATGCTCGTCGAACCTCGCGCGTTACGACGGCGTGCGCTACGGTCTGCGCGTCCCCGGCAAGGACCTGACCGAAACGTACGAGAACACGCGCGCGGCAGGCTTCGGCAAGGAAGTGAAGCGGCGTATTCTGATCGGCACCTACGTGCTGTCCGCCGGCTACTACGACGCCTACTACATCAAGGCGCAGAAGATCCGAACACTGATCAAACGCGACTTCGACGACGCCTGGAGCAAGGTCGACGCGGTGCTGACACCGACGACGCCGTCGCCTGCATTCGCGGCGGGAGAGAAGAGTGGCGATCCGCTCGCGATGTATCTGGAAGACATCTTCACGGTGACCGTGAACATGGCGGGCTTGCCGGGGATATCGGTGCCAGCCGGGTTGTCCGCGCAAGGCACGCCGCTGGGGTTGCAGCTGATCGGCAAGCCGTTCGACGAGGGCACGCTGTTTCGCGCCGCGCAGACGATCGAGGACTCGGCCGGGCGGTTCACGCCGGGTCAGAGGTGGTGGGGGTGAGTCCGTAGGCGTAGGCTGGGTCAAGCATTTCGCGCGATCCAGCAATTCCGACCGTCACGTGGATTGCTGGGTCGCGCGGCGCTACGCTTCGCTTGACCCAGCCTACGGAATTCGTGCGACAATCCTCCCGACACTTCACATGGGAGACGCACTATGGCGGATACGATCGGCATCGTCGGCGCGGGACGGATGGGCCTCGCGATGCTCAAGCACATGGTCAAGAAGGGTTACAACGTCACCGTCTGCGATATCTCGGAAAAGCAGATCGAGTTGGCGAAAGCGGCGGGGGCGGGCGCGGTTGGGACGCCTGCGGAACTAGGCAAGATTTGCTCGTTCGTGATCATCGGCGTCGGCTTCGACGACGAGGTCGAGCAGGTGATTACGGGTAAGGGCGGCTTGCTCGAGACGATGAAGCCGGGCGGCATCATCGGCATTTCGTCCACTGTCGCGCCGGCTACCGCGCAGAAGGTGGACACGGCCTGCCAGGCCAAAGGCATCGACGTGTACGATGCGCCGATCGCGCGGGGACGCTGGGCGGCGGACGAGGGCACGCTACTCGCGCTGGTCGGCGGCAAGGCGGAAATCGTGGCGCGGGCCGACCCGATCTACCGCTGCTTCTGCTCCGATATCGAGCACCTGGGCGACGTCGGCCACGGCCAGGTCGGCAAGACCATGAACAACATGATGCTGTGGGTGACGGCGTGCGGCCTGATCGAGGCGGGCCGGCTCGCGGAGAAAACCGGCATCGAACTGCCCAAGCTGCGCAAGGCGCTGCAAATGAGCTCGGGAAAATCGGCGGCGCTGGAAGATTGGGACGGCATTACCTTCACCTGGGCGCTGAAGGACATGCAGATCGTGATGGACATGGCCGACCAATACGGCCTGTCGATGCCGCTGTCGGGCGCGATCAAGGAAACCGTGAAGGAAGCGCGCCGCGTCAAGGCGACGAACCCGCCGCAATGGACGGGCAAAGCCGCGATGCCCTACGAGGCGAAGGGGTGAAGCCATGCCGCTCAGGCTTCTCGCTGCCGCTGTGCTGTGGCTGGCAGCCGCGACGGCGGCTTTTGCCCAGAACGCGGGGGCCCAGGATGTGGCCGACTTCTACAAGGGCCGCCAGATCACGCTGATCGTCGGCTATGGTCCGGGCGGCGGGTACGATGTGTACGGCCGCCTCGTCGCCCGGCATCTCGGCCGCTTCATCCCGGGCGAGCCGGTCGTCGTCGTGCAGAACATGCCCGGCGCCGGCAGCCTGGTCGCGGTCAATCACCTCTACAATTCCGCGGTGAAGGACGGCACGGTGATCGCGACCTTCGCGCGCGAAATGCCGATGCTCGGCATTCTCGGCGGCAACGCCAACGCCAAGTTCGATCCGCGCCGCTTCACCTGGCTCGGCTCAGCGTCGAGCTCGGAGGAGGACGCCATTTTGATGTTCGCGCGCAAGGACGCGCCGGTGCAACGCATCGAGGATGCCGTCGGCGACAACGCGCGCGAACTCGTGCTGGGCGCCACGGGCCAAGGCGCCGCCGGCAACGATTGGGCCATCCTGCTGCGCGAACTGCTCGGCCTGAAACTCAGGATCGTGGCGGGATATCCAGACTCGAACGGCATCTTCCTGGCCGTCGAGCGCGGCGAGGTGCAAGGCCGATCGCTCGACTATTCGGCGGTGCGCTCGTCGCGGCCGCAGTGGCTGGCGCCCGATAGCGAGGTGCGCGTCGTGCTGCAGTTCGGACGCCCAGGACGGCACAAGGATCTGCCCGCCGTCCCCACCGCCCGCGATCTCGCCAGGAAAGAGTTCGCCCGCCGGTTGATCGACGTCGCGGATCTCTCGAATACGTTGGCACGCCCGTTCGCGGCACCGCCGGGTGTGCCCGCCGAACGCGCGAAGGCGATCCAGGCGGCGTTCGTTGCGGCCACGCGCGACGCACACTTCGCGGCCGAGGCGGAGAAGATGCGGATCGAGATCAGCCCGATATCGGGCGACGAGGTGCTGGCCCGCATCGAGCGGCTGGCGGCTTCGCCCGTCGATCTGCTCGACTACCTCCGCAAGCTACGGATTGCGGGCAAAGGGTGAGCGCAGAACGCATCACCCCGCCTGCACGACATTGACCATGCGACTCTTCTCTCCGGCGAGGAACGCGCGCAGGTTGGTCTCGATCACGGGCATGGCGTGGTCGACGTAGACGTCGCAGAAGCCGCCGAGATGCGGCGTGAGGAAGGTGTTGTCGAGGTCCCAGAAGGGGTACTCCGGCGGCAGCGGCTCCTGCAGGAACACGTCGATGGCAGCGCCCGCGATTCCGCGCCGTTGCAGCGTTGCCGCCAGCGCCATTTCGTCGACCACACCACCGCGCGCGAGATTGACCAGGAACGAGGTGGGCTTCATCGCGGCGAGCACGTTGGCATCCACGATGCCGCGTGTGGCGGGCGTGAGCGGCGTCAACAGCACGAGGTAGTCGAGATCGCGCACGGCGTTGGCGAGCGGGTCGCGCAGCCGCATCTCGTCGAAGCCCGAGACCTCTCGTACGCTGGAGGAAATGCCGACGACCTTCATGCCGAACGCCTTGCAGCGCGGGGCCAGCGCTTCGGCGATCGCGCCAACACCGAAGATGCCGACGGTCTTGTTGTGCAGTAGCGTCGCCGGCCAGCGGCCCCATTGCCGCTTGTCCTGCGCGCGCACGGAATGATGCATGCGGCGGCTCAGTAGAAGCATCGAGGCGATCGCTGCTTCGGAAACCGGCGCGCCGTGGATGCCGTGAAGGTTCGTGACCGTTACGTCTTTGCGCAGCGAGGGCAGGTCGATGAGGTTGTCGACGCCGGTGCCCAACGCCTGCACCCACTTCAGACGCTTCGCCTCCGCGAACACGCGATCGACCAGCATCGGGCCGAACGTGATGAGCACGTCGGCCTCGCCGATATAGGGATCGACGCGCGAATGGTGGTCGGCGAGGCTCACGGTGACATCAGGGAAGGCGGCGCGGAGACGATCGCGGTATTGGTTGCGGATGTCTTCGGGCAGGGTGAGCAGGATCAGGACGTTGGTCATGGATGGCTTTCGTAACGGTCGTCGAAACCGATTGATAGAGTTAGGCACTGCGCACGCGGCGGTAGATCGCCTTCGGCAATCGCCCATCGATCATCACCAGCGCCAGGGCGATCATCGCGGCGCCGTAAGCATAGCGGGCGGCGAAGGTCTCGCCGAGGACGGCGATGCCGAGCACGATCGTCAGCGGCGGCATGATCAGCGTGACCAGCATCGCGTTGGTGCCGCCGGACGACGCCATCACACGATAGAACATGATGTAGGCGAGCGAGGTCGACAGCACAGCCAGGGCCACGAGCGAGGATATCGTCGCAGCACCCGGCATGGGAAGCCGCCACGGCGCGTCGATCAGCAGCGCCATCGGCGCCACGATCAACGTCGAGCACAGCAGCTGGCAGCACGACGAAACGACCGGCGGCACGCCGCGGAACCGCGCGCCCCACACGCCCGCGCAGCCGTAGGACATCGCACCTATCAGCGCGAGCGCCATGCCCGCGAGCGTCGTCTGCTTGCCCGTCAGCGCCTCGGGTCCGAACAATACGCCGACGCCGGCGATGCCGAACACGAGGCCCACGACACGCATCGGCGCGATGCGATCACCCGGAACGAATACACGCGTCAAGAGCACGGTCCAAAGCGGCGTCGTGGCAACGATAACGGAGGCAAGCCCGCTCGCGATTTCCCGCTGGCCATACGCGAGCAGCGTGAACGGAATGACGTTGTTGAACAGCGACATCACCACGAACGGCCACCACGCCGCGAGGCCGTTCGGCCAGGCGAGACGCATCCACATCACCGCCGGCACCAGGAAAAGCGCCGACAGCGCCAGCCGGCAGAACACCAGCGTCAGCGGCGGCACCTCGCGCAGAATGATGCCGACGAAAATAAACGCCGCACTCCACACCAGCGAGAGTAGGGCGAGCAGGAGCCACGTTGAAAGCGACATCGGCATGATACCGTCGAGCCTAAGGATTGACCTGCGAAGGGATTGAATATTCTCGACGGTATCACGCGTGCAGGGTTGGTGTGGCGGCTGCACGCAAGCAAGGCCATACCGGCGAGCAGTCCTGAAGCCCTAGAGCGCTTTCCACTTGATGTGAATCAAAACAGTTACAGGGGATTCCCTCGGACGCGCAAATCAGATTCGGATTCCACCGGCAGCCACGGCGGGGATCGCGATGGCGAAGGGATACTCGAAAGATCTCAGGGTGCGGGCCGTCGCGCTCGTCGAGGAAGGAGAGAGCAGACGGGAAGCTGCGCGTCTGCTCGGTCTGGGGGCCTCGACCGCGGTCCGCTGGATCGAGCGTTGGA
>CAMDPA010000166.1 GCA_945903565.1 Devosia equisanguinis
CGCATGATGCGGGCCTTCTGGCGGCCCCAGTCGCGTTTGGCGGAGGTTTCGCGCTTGTCGTGCAGCTTTTTGCCTTGGGCGAGGGCGATCTTGAGTTTGGCGCGGCCCTTCTCGTTGAAGAACAGTTCGAGCGGCACCACCGTCATGCCCTCGCGCTGGATCGCCTGCGATAGCTTCTTGATCTCGGCGGCGTGCAGCAGCAGGCGGCGCGGACGGCGCGGTTCGTGCTGGAAGAACTTGCCGGCCTGCTGGTATTCGGGGATGTAGGCGTTGACGAGCATCATGCCGCCGGCTTCGGGCGTGGCGAAGCTCTCGGCGATGTTGGACTGGCCGCGCCGCAGCGATTTGACCTCGGTGCCGGTCAGCACGATGCCGGCCTCGTAGGTCTCGGTGATGTGATATTCGAACCGCGCCCGGCGGTTCTCGCTGACCACCTTGCGGTCCGGGTCCTTCTTGGCCGCCATGGGTGAGGTATCCGGTTGATCGTTCGTAGGCTGGGTCAAGGCTTTGGCCGCGACCCAGCATTGCACGGTGTGCCGTGGATTGCTGGGTCGCCCCCGGCGCGCGCGGTGCGCGTCCGGGGTTGACCCAGCCTACGGGGTTGCGCTTATTCCGCTGCGGCGGCCTGCTTTACGAGGCCGATGTTCGCCAGCGCGGCGTCGACCAGCTTGCGCGAGGCATCGGTGAGCGGCGCCAGCGGCAGGCGGACGTCGGCCGCGCACAGGCCGAGGCGGGAGGCCGCATACTTTGCCGGCGCGGGGTTGGTCTCGACGAACATCGAGTCGTGCAGGGGCATCAGGCGGTCCTGCAGGGCCAGCGCCTTCTTCCAGTCGCCGGCGAGGCAGGCGTTCTGGAACTCGGCGCACAGCTTGGGCGCGATGTTCGAGGTGACGGAGATGCAGCCGACGCCGCCGTGCGCCATGAAGCCGAGGCAGGTGCCGTCCTCGCCGGAAAGCTGGACGAATTTTTCGCCGCAGGCGTTGCGCTGCTGGGTGACGCGGGCGACGTTGGCGGTCGCATCCTTCACGCCGACGACGTTCTTGAGCTTGGCGCAGCGGGCCATCGTCGCGACCGACAAATCGGTGATGGTGCGGACCGGCACGTTGTAGAGGATGATCGGTAGGTCGACGGCGTCGCTCAACGCCTTCACGTGAAGGTATAGGCCTTCCTGCGTCGGCTTGTTGTAGTAGGGCATGACCTGCAAGGTGGCGTCCGCGCCGGCATCCTTGGCGAAGCGGGTGAGGTCGATGGCTTCCTCCGTCGAATTCGAGCCGCAGCCGGCAACGATCGGCACGCGCTTCTTCGCGGTCTCGATGCACAGCGCGATGACGCGCTTGTGCTCTTCCGTCGACAGCGTCGGGCTTTCGCCCGTGGTGCCGCAGGGCACGAGGCCGTGCGTGCCTTCCTTGATCTGCCATTCGACCAGGCGGACGAAGGCATCCTCGTCGACCTTGCTGCCCTTGAACGGCGTGATCAGAGCGGTGAACGAACCCTTGAACATGCGTGGCCTCGTTTGAGCCTGTTGTCGTGCGTAGGCGATAGGTGTCGTGGCATTTCTCTCGCCGATATGGCGCAAACGCGGCATGCAGAACGTTGGCTACAACGTGCGAACGCCTTGAAGGCTGCGACCCCACTTGCTACCCTGTATGCGATGCTGGAAAGCCCTTCGACGATACGAGCCCCCAGCCACGTGACATTAGGCGCTTGCCTTGGTCCTCGCAAGCAAGTCCCCATCGTTTCTGGGGTAGGAATAAGTGGCGGCGCACGTCTTCAACAGGCACGCTGGGGCGTGCCACGGCGGGAATGCAAGCCAATGCGGACTGTAGTCGGCTCGACCTTCCCCCTCCGCGCGCAGCTAGCAGGCTGTGCGCTGGCCGCTGCCTGTGCGCTGGCGTTGCCGTCTGGATCTGCACACGCGCAGTCGCCGGCCGCTGCCGCGCCGACACCGGCCGCTGCTCCGGTCGAGAGCAAGGCGATCGCGGCGCCGCGTCCCGGCGCGATGGAGGCGGAGCAGGCGCATATCGCGCGCTACGACAAGGCGATTGCCGCGGCGCGGGATCACCAAGTCACGGCCAACGACGCCGAGCGTCTCAAGCAGGCATTGGCACGGGTTTCGGCTGGCGATGTTGCCGGTGCGAATGCGCTGCGCGATCAGATTACCGATCCGATCGCGCGCAAGATGGTCGACTGGTTCCGGCTGCGCGGCGGCTTCGGCGAGCCGAAGGAGTATCGCGAGTTCCTGGCCGCCAATCCGGCATGGGCCAGCCGCGAGACGACGATCCAGCGCTACGAAGAGGCGCTGTTCACGGAAGGCGGGCCGGCGCGTGCGATCATGGATCTGTTCAAGGCCGAGCCGCCGCGTACGGGGGCAGGATTTGCCGCGCTCGCTTCCGCCCATCTTGCAGCGGGCGACGAGGCCGGGGCTGCGAAGTTCGCACGCACGGCGTGGCGCGATCACACGCTGGGGGCTACGTTCGAGACCGGATTCCTCGAACGGTTCGGCAAGCTGCTGACGGCGGCCGATCACAAGTGGCGGCTCGACAAGCTGCTGATGGACGATCCGCGCTGGTCGGCCGATCGCGGGGGGCGCGCGGGGAACGTGCGGCGCATGATTCCGCTGCTGCCGGAAGCGGAGCGCAAGAAGGCCGAGGCTCGACTGGCGGTATTCATGCGGGCGGGCAACGGCGCGGCGCTGCTGGCGGCGCATACGGCCGAGGACAAGACGGACTGGGGCCTCGCGTTCCAGCGCATCCAGAGCCTGCGGCGCACCAACAAGATCGAGGAGGCGGCGAAGCGGCTGCTGGCGGCATCCCTCGATGGCGATCTGATCGTCTCGCCGGATGGATGGTGGAACGAGCGCCGCGCGATCGTCTACGAGGTGCTGAAGCTGGGCAACCCGAAGCTCGCCTACGAGGTCGCCAAGGCGGCTGGCCCGTTGTCGGTCAATCCGCTGAAGGATCAGCAGTTCCATGCGGGCTGGCTGGCGCTGTCGCACTTGAAGGATGCCAAGACGGCGACGGCGCATTTCGACCAGATGTTGAAGGCCAGCGATGGCCCGTTGAGCCGCGCCAAGGCCGGGTATTGGCTCGGCCGCGCGCTGGAGGCGCAGGGGCGCAAGAGCGAGGCGCAGGCGGCTTATAAGGTGTCGGCGCAATCGCTCGACACGTTTCATGGCCACTTGTCGCGTTTGAAGATCGCCACGGGTGCGCCGACGTTCGTCGTCAACCCGCCGGTCGCGCCAAAGGCTGATGAGATCGCGCGGTTCAACGCGCTCGATGCGACCCGTGCGGCCGTGATCGCGCGCAAGGCGAAGCTCGATCCGGGGATCATGCGGGCGTTCGTCGGTCAGCTACAGCGGCACTTCAATACCGAGGCGGAGCTCGCCATGGTCGCGCATTTGACGGAAGCGCTGGGCGATACGCAGATGGCGTTGCGGGTCGCGAAGGCCGGTGTCGCGCGCAACTTCAATTTGATGGTCTACAGCTATCCGGTGCACGCCTTCCCCGCGTTCACGGCGCTGCGGGTGCCGACACCTGAAATGGCACTGCTGCTCTCGATTGCGCGGCAGGAGAGCGAGTTCAACGGGCAGACGCTATCGGGCGCGGGCGCGCGCGGCATTCTGCAGGTAATGCCGATCACGGCGCGGCACGTGTGCAAGGACTACAAGATCAAGTGCGATATCCCGCGCCTGATGACCGACAACTCGTACAATACGATGATGGCGGCGGCCTATATCGGCGACCGCATGCGCGAATTCGGCGGCAGCTACGTGCTGGGCTTTGCGGGCTACAACGCGGGGCCGGGACGTGCGCGGCAGTGGATGCGCGAGTTCGGCGATCCGCGCGATCCCAACGTCGATCCGATCGACTGGATGCACCGCATTCCCTTCGAGGAAACGCGCGACTACGCCCAGAAGGTGCTGTCGAACGTGCAGGTGTACCGCGCGCGGTTGGGTATCGGCGCGGTGCCGTTGAAGATCGCGGAAGACCTCGTGCGGGCGCGCGGCCAGAAGGATGGCACGCATGAGGTTGCGGGGAAGCCGGATGGCGCCGCTGCGGCGCGTGAGGCCGGGGAGCTGCCGATGAAGGTGTTCGAGTAGGGGAATATTCCCTCTCCCCGCTTTTCAGCGGGGAGAGGGTTAGGGTGAGGGGCAGCCGCTTGCGGAAGTGCCTCGGGGTATCGGGGCCCGGCGCGTGTTGCCGCCCCTCACCCCGACCCTCTCCCCATCCTGAAGTAGGATGGGGAGAGGGAGAGATTACCTACTTCATATTCCCGCAGAAGCGCTGGATGCGGCGGCAGCTTTCTTCGAGGGATTTGGTGTCGGTGGCGTAGGAGATGCGGAAGCACGGGCTCATCGCGAAGGCGGCGCCTTGCACGACGGCGACGCCTTCCTCCTCGAGCAGGGCCGTCACGAACGCTTCGTCGTTGACGATCTTGGCGCCGCCGGCGGACGTCTTGCCGATCAGGCCTTCGCAGGAGGGGTAGACGTAGAACGCGCCCTGCGGTTTCGGGCACTTGATGCCGGTCGACTGGTTGAGCATCGACACGACGAGATCGCGCCGCTCCATGAACGACTTATTGTGGCGGGGGATGAAGTCCTGCGGACCATTCAGCGCGGCGACGCCCGCGTACTGCGTGATCGAGCACGGGTTGGAGGTCGACTGCGACTGCAGTTTCGACATCGCCTTGATCAGCATCTCGGGACCTGCGCCATAACCGAGCCGCCAGCCAGTCATGCAGTAGGCCTTGCTGAAACCGTTGAGGGTCAGCGTGCGCTCGTACAGGCTCGGCTCCACCTCGACGGGCGTGTGGAACTTCAGGCCGTCGAAGATCAGGTGCTCGTACATGTCGTCGGTCAGCAGCCAGACGTGCTTGTGCTTGGCGAGCACGTCCATCAGCGCCTTCAGCTCATCGCGCGTATAGGCGGCGCCGGTCGGGTTGCACGGCGCGTTGAACAGCACCCACTTGGTCTTCGGCGTGATCGCCTTGTCGAGTGCGGCGGGCGTCAGCTTGAAGCCGTCCTCGATGCGCGTTTCGGCGAACACCGGCTTGCCGTCGCCGAGGCGGACGATGTCGATGTAGGACACCCAGCACGGCGTCGGGATCACCACCTCGTCGCCGGGGTTGATGGTCGCCATCAGCGCGTTGAACAGCACCTGCTTGCCGCCGGTGCCGACCGAGATCTGGCTCGGCTTATAGTCGAGGCCGTTCTCGCGCTTGAACTTGGCGGATATGGCGGCCTTCAGCTCGGGGATGCCGTCGACGTTGGTGTACTTCGTCTTGCCCTCGCGCATCGCCTTGATGGCGGCATCCTTGATGTGCTCGGGTGTGTCGAAATCGGGCTCGCCGGCGCCCAGCGAGATGATGTCCCGGCCCTGGGCTTTCAGCTCGAGCGCCTTGGAGGTGACCGCCAGCGTCGCGGATGGCTGAATGCGGTTCAAACTGTCGGCCAGAAAGCCCATGGGGTTGCCTTTCCCGAATTTTTGGCTGGGGTGGAGTGTTGGGAGGCGCGCGAGACTCACATGGTCCAGGCGCCGCTGCAGCGCAGCAAACTACTCGGCGATGCCGCTGGAAACAAGCGATGCGTGCTTGCAGGTTGTTGGCGTGCAGACGGCCAAGCCCGCACTTTGCGGGCTCGTGGGTGCGTTGCGCGAGGGACACGGCCGGTTGCCTCCCTCGTTTCGCCACAACATCCCACCGAGACGGTCACAATCCCGGCCCATGCCGGACAAACGGATTCGCTTTGTTTCACTCCGTAAGGCATCGCGATTCGTGGCGCGTCGGGAAGGGCCAGTCTTGTCGGGAAAGGCCCGTCTTCCTGCAGATAGTCTCGATGCGATTTCTTGGACAAGCATCAAACGTGGGGCAACACCACTCATGACACCAGCCAGCACCACCGCAAAATTCGGCCGCCGGCTTGCGCGCCCCCTTCGCGATTTCCTGTTGGGGCTGACGCTGTTCGCGGTCGTCGCCGTGACCGGACTGGCCGGGGCGCCAGACTGTAGCGGACTGATCTCCAATCCCGCCCAGGCGCGTATGTTCGAGATCGAGCCGGTCGCCGAGGACCTGGCAGCCGCATTCGCCATGGGGAACGGCGTCGTTATGCAGTCGGTCAGTCAGCAGTTCATGGCGCTGTTCAGCCTCGCGCTGGCGTTTGCGAGCGTATTCGCGTTCAATTTGTGGTTTGCCCGGCAACTCAAGCGTGTGCACGCCGTCGAGCGGCGCCGGCGGTGAGATTTGCCGCTGCTGGAATTGTAGCGGCTCTTGGGCGCTCCTATATAGTGTGACGATTCGAAGTAACGAGGTCACGAGCCCATGCCTGCTTCGCTGCGTGTCTCTGCCGCCGCCTTTGTCGCTACCCTGGCTGCCCTTGGCGCCGTTTGGGCGGCCATGGACCGTCCGGACGCTCTGATCGAGCGCTCGTTCGCCGACGCCTTCGAGCGGCTGGAAGTACCGCGTGCGGCTTCGATCGGGCTGGCCGCGGCGACGTTCGATCCCACCCACGTGCATCTTAGCCGTCTGCCGGCGGCCGGGCCGGCTTTGGCCGTGGGCCACCGCATGACGATCGCGGACCAGGCCGGCGGCACGATCGCCTACGAGGTGATCGAGGTGCGCGCGCTGGCAGGCGATCGGGTGCCTGGCATGACGATGGTGACGGCCGTGAGTGTGGGGCTGACGCCGGTGCGCACGATGCGGTTCATCGTCGATGCGGAGGGCGAGGGTGATCTGGTGCGGGCAAGCGGGAAGCCGCACGCGTTGTAATCGCCTTGTGGGCGATGAGAGGGGCTTTCAGCATTGCCTTGACGGCTTAGCCGTCGGGGCCCTCAAACTCCCCGACCAGGGCCGCAGGCCCTGGACCCCACAATTGAAGTAAGATGACCAACTCTGCGATTCAGCCCGATGGGAGAAATAGCCACATGAGATGCGGAGCCATCGCGGCAGCCCTGATTGTAACGTTGGCCGCGTGTGGCGGCACGGCGGCGGTTCCGCTTTCGCCGGGAGCGATGGAAGGCTTGAACGCGCGCGTTGGCGAAACGCTCGTCGTCCAGGCGCATCATAAGCCCGGCCATCTCGGGGGCCGGGGCAGGCATCTGGGCTGGTACAAGAAGAACCGCGGCAAGCATAAGGGGTGGCGGCGGTAGGCACTGTACGTTGGGTTCGGCTTGCAAAGCAGAGCTGAGCTTCGCTAGTCCACATCGTCGGTCGTGGCTCCGCCGGTGGGTTGCGGCGCGCCTGCGCGCCTAACCCACCCTACGAAGATCAGTGCGCTTCTTCCCAGTTGGCGGCGGCCTTGGCGTCGACTTGGATCGGGACCTTTAAGTGGACGGCGGGTAGCGACGCCTTCTCCATCACGGAGCGGGCGACAAGGATCGTCTTGGCGACGTCGGCCTCTTTTGCTTCCAGCACCAATTCGTCGTGGACCTGGAGAAGCATGCGGGCGGAGCCGACGCCGGCGGCTTCCAGCGCGGCGGGCATGCGGACCATTGCGCGGCGGATGATGTCGGCGGCGGAACCTTGGATCGGGGCGTTGATCGCGGCGCGCTCGAGGAAGCCGCGCATCGAGGGGTTCTTGGTGTTGATCTCGGGATAGTGGATGCGGCGGCCGAAGATCGTTTCGACGTAACCCTTGTCGTGCGCGAACTTCTTGACCCGCTCCATGTAGTCGCGGATGCCGGGGAAGCGTTCGAAGTAGGTCTTGATGTAAAGGCCGGCTTCTTCCCTGGAAATGCCGAGCTGGTTGGCCAAGCCGAACGCCGAGATGCCGTAGATGATGCCGAAGTTGATCGCCTTGGCGCGGCGGCGCACTTCGGCCGGCATGTCCTTGACGGGGACGCCGAACATCTCCGACGCGGTCATGGCGTGGATGTCGAGGCCGTCGTCGAAGGCTTTCTTCAATTGGGGAATGTCGGCGATGTGGGCGAGCACACGCAATTCGATCTGCGAGTAGTCGGCCGAGATCAGCTTTTGTCCGGCCTCTGCGATGAAGGCGGTGCGGATCATCCGGCCTTCCTTGGTGCGGACGGGGATGTTCTGCACGTTCGGATCGGTCGAGGCGAGGCGGCCGGTCGTGGTTGCGGCCAGCGCGTAGCTCGTATGGATGCGGCCCGTTTCTGGGTGGATGTGCTCGGGCAACGAGTCCGTATAGGTGGAGCGCAGCTTGGAGAGCTGGCGCCATTCGAGCATCGTGTTGATGAGCTTGCGTGCGTCGTCGGGCAATTCCTCGTTGCCGGCGAGGTCGTCGAGAATCGAGGCGCGGGTTTCCCACTGGCCGGTCTTGGTGCGTTTGCCGCCGGGCAGCTTGAGCTTGTCGTACAGCAACTCGCCGAGCTGTTTTGGACTGCCGAGATTGAACCGCTGACCGCCGGTCGCTTCGCTGGCGAGCGCCTGCACCTCTTCCTCCAGCCGCGCGATCGACTGCGCGAACTGGCTCGACAGTTTGCCGAGGATGGGCCGGTCGATCTTGATGCCGGCGCGCTCCATGTCGACGATCACGGGGAGCAGCGGGCGCTCCAACGTCTCGTAGACGGTGACCATGTGTTCGGCGGCGAGGCGCGGCTTGAGCACCATCCACAGGCGCAGCGTCACGTCCGCGTCCTCGGCGGCGTACTCCGTTGCTTTGTCGATCGGCACGCCCGCGAAGGTCTTGTCGGCTTTCTTGGCGCCGGGGGCGTGCGCGATCACCTGATCGAAGGAAATGCACGTGTGCTTCAGATGGCGCAGGGCGAGGTCGTCCATGCCGTGGCCGCCGCGTCCGCCGTCGAGCACGTAGGACATCAGCATGGTGTCGTCGAGCGGCGCGATGCGGATGGCGTAGCGGTTGAGAACCAGCGCGTCATACTTGAGGTTCTGGCCGATCTTGAGAAGGCTCGCGTCCTCGAGCAACGGCTTGAGCGCGGCGAGTGCGGCTTGCCGGGAAATCTGGCCGGGCAGCAGACCGCCGCCGCCGAACAGATCGCCGCCGGCTTCGGAATGGCCGATCGGAACGTAGCAGGCCTCGCCGGGCGCAATCGCCAGCGAGAAGCCGACAATGTCGGCTTGCATGGCGTCGAGGCTGGTCGTCTCGGTGTCGAAGGCGAAGCGGCCGGCTTCGCGGCAGCGGTCGAGCCAGTGGGCGAGGCGGTCGAGGGTTGTGACGGTCTCGTACTTGGCGGGCGTGATCGGTGTTGCGCGCGCGATCTGGGCGAGCAGGAGGGCGGCGCCGGATGGGGTGCCGGTGCCCGACGCGGCGTCCCCCCCTCCGGCCCTACGGGCCACCTCCCCCGCCAGGGGGGAGGAGAAGCCTTGGTCGGGGGAGGACGGAGACGAGCCGACTGAACGCTCCAGCGGTGGCGGCGGTGTCGCGCCGAGGCCTTGCGCGATGCGGCGGGTGAGGGTGTTGAACTCCATCACCTGCAGGAAGCCGAGCAGCGCATCGGGGGCTGGGTCCTGCACGCCGAGCCGGTCGATGGGCAATTCCACCGGCACGTCCTGCTTGAGACGTACCAACTCGCGCGACATGCGGGCCTTGTCGGCGAACTCGATCAGCTTCTCGCGGCGCTTGGGCTGCTTGATCTCGCCGGCTCGTGCCAGCAGCGTGTCGAGGTCGCCGTATTCGTTGATCAGCTCGGCGGCAGTCTTGATGCCGATGCCGGGAATGCCGGGCACGTTGTCGACGCTATCGCCGGCCAGCGACTGCACATCGACGACTTTCTCGGGTGGCACGCCGAACTTCTCGATGACTTCGTCGCGGCCGATCTTCTTCGCCTTCATGCCGTCGAGCATGACGACACCTGGCTGCACGAGCTGCATCAGGTCCTTGTCGGAGGATACGATCGTGACGTCGCCGCCAAGTGCCACGACATCGCGGGCGTAGGTCGCGATGAGGTCGTCGGCCTCGTAGCCCTCCTGCTCGATGCAGGCGACGTTGAACGCCTTCACCGCGTCGCGGATCAATGTGAACTGCGGGATCAGCTCCTCGGGTGCGGGCGGCCGGTGGGCCTTGTATTCCGGATAAATCGCGTTGCGGAAGTTCTCGCGGCCAGCGTCGAAAATGACAGCGATGTGGGTGGGCGCCTCCGAGACCTTGGATTCGCGCAGCAGCTTCCACAGCATGCCGCAGAAGCCGTGCACCGCGCCGACGGGCAAGCCGTCGGACGGGCGGGTGAGCGGCGGCAGCGCGTGGAAGGCGCGGAAAATGTAGCCGGAGCCGTCAATCAAGTAGACGTGGCTGCCCTTGATGACGGGAACAGCCTCGCCTTCGGGCACGAAGTTAACGGCGCGCTCGCGCGGGGCGGGCGCGTCGGTCGGGGCGGGTGTGGGGGCGGTGGTGCTCATGGCTGCGAGTATAGCAGCATGTCGATCGGGGTCGCCAACCGGGGCTGGATCAATGCACAAGCTGAGCAGGAAAACCGTGGAGGACACTCTCGCGAACTGTGCTTAGGACGGATCGCAAAAAAGCTGAATCGTGATCTGTGTGCGTGCGACCGTGTGACTCGGCAGCGCGGGATTCCTTGTCCCGGCGAACAGTCGTACG
>CAMDPA010000167.1 GCA_945903565.1 Devosia equisanguinis
GAACCTATGAGAAAGGCATCAAGGTCAGCAAAGCCGAGTTGGCGGCGGTCAAGCTTGTCGGCGATGACTTCCATCCCGAATGGAACTATACAATCAGCCCACGCAGACCGGGGAACTCGTAGCGGTTATTCTGCGATCTGTCCTTAGTGGCAAGCATGCTGCCTCTGGCAATCGGGCCGCGATTGAGCTTGTCGCGGTTGCCGGATGACGACTAAACTGTGACGGGGAGACACTATAAGTCGACGTGTGGGGCAATCGTTGAATGTGGACGCGACGGCGAAATCGCCTTTGGGCGCTGATTGAACCTTTTGCTGCCATAGCCGGAATGGCGGTGTTGGTTGGCGTCGCTGCAAGCGCGGCGACCGCTCAGGACGCTGGCGGTTTCTACAAAGGCAAGCAAATCAGCCTGATCGTCGGCTATGGACCCGGTGGCGGCTACGATGTCTATGGCCGCTTGCTGGCCCGTCATATCGGGCGCTTCATCCCCGGCCAACCGCACGTCGTCGTTCAGAACATGCCGGGCGCGGGCAGCCTCGTGGCGACCAACTATCTCTACCGCATCGCGCCGAAGGACGGCTCGGTGTTCGGAATTTTTGCCCGCAACATGCCGCTCGTCGGCTTGCTCGGCACGAAGCAAAATGTTCAGTTCGAGCCGACCCGGTTCACCTGGCTCGGCTCGTCGTCGAGCCTGGGCAACGACGCGTACGTGCTGCTGCTGCGCAAGGCGGCCGAGGTCAATACGGTCGAAGGGCTGCTTCGCCCCGGCGGTCCCACGCTCGTCATCGGCAGCACCGCGGAAGGGGCCTCGAGCGACGCCATGCCCACGGTGATGCGCGAGCTGCTCGGCTTCAACATCAAGGCGATCAGCGGCTATACCGATAGCGGCCAGCTGTTCCTGGCGATGGATCGCGGCGAGATCGATGGCCGCACGGTAGGGCTCTCGGCGATACGCTCGAACAAGCCCGACTGGCTGAA
The DNA here is from genome assembly GCA_945903565.1 of Devosia equisanguinis. Classification (GTDB taxonomy): domain Bacteria; phylum Pseudomonadota; class Alphaproteobacteria; order Rhizobiales; family Hyphomicrobiaceae; genus CAMDPA01. The sequence continues at coordinate 976 of CAMDPA010000167.1, forward strand.
GCCCGACGGGCCGATGAAGGTGCTGGTCGCGTTTGGCCGCGATACGCGCCTGAAGGAGTATCCCGATGTGCCGACCGCGCGCGAGTTGGCCAAGGGCGATCGCGAGCGCCGGCTGATCGAGGCGATCGAGGTTCCTTACAAGCTGTCGCGTCCGTTCGCCGCGCCGCCGGGCGTGCCGGCCGATCGCGCCAAGATTCTACAAGCAGCGTTCGTGGAGGTTCACAGTGATCGCCAGTTCCTGCAAGAAGCCGACAAGGCGGGCCTCGACATCAGTCCGCTGTTTGCCGCGGAAGTGCTCGATCTGATCCGAAAGGTCGCAGAAACGCCACCGGAAATGCTGCGGTCGATCGAGAAGTTGATCGAAGGCCGGTGATTGATCGCGGCGGCAAGGCGGTTCATAGAGTGCCGGGTTTGCAGATCCATCCGGATTGGCCGCAACAGTGAGACAAGCCGCCTGAGAGCGGCATCAGGGAGAGCGTTTTCCGATGACTTTCAAACGGTGTTCCGCGTTGCTCGCCGCCTTGCTGCTGGCGGCAACGCCTGCGCGCGCGCAAGACCCGGCGGAGTTCTACAAAGGCAAGACCGTCCAGATCGTCGTCGGCTACGGCGCCGGCGGGGGCTATGACATCTATGCGCGGATGCTGGTTCGCCACATGGGCAAGCACATCCCCGGCAATCCCAGCATGGTCGTGCAGAATATGCCGGGGGCAGGCAGTCTGCGCGCCACCAACTACCTTTATTCCGTGGCGCCGAAGGACGGCACCGTGTTCGGCATCTTCGCCCGCAACATTCCCTTGCTGGGCATCCTCGGCGGCAATTCGGCGGCGCAGTACGATCCGCGCAAGTTCACGTGGCTCGGCTCGTCTTCCAGCTACACCGAAGACGCCTACCTGATGTTCGTGCGGCCGGACGCCAAGGTGAAGTCCATCGAGGAGGCGATGAAGCCGGGCGCCGCCCAGATCGTGCTCGGCGGCACGGGGCAGGGCTCGACCGGCAACGACACCGCGATCCTGCTGCGCGACGTGCTTGGCCTCAACATCAAGCTGATCGCCGGATATCCCGACGCCAACGCGCTGTTCATCGCGATCGATCGCGGCGAGCTCGACGGCCGTATCACCGATATGTCGTCGGTGCGCTCGCTGCACGGGCAGTGGATGGCCAAGCCCGGCGGGATGAATGTATTCCTGCAATTTGCCCGAAAAACGCGCCATCCCGATCTGCCAGATGTGCCGACCGCGCGCGAGCTGGCCAAGACCGACCGTGCCCGCGCGCTGATCGAGATGGCCGAGCTTTCCTACATCCTGTCGCGTCCGTTCGCCGGACCGCCGGGAATTCCCGAAGCGCGGGCAAAGGCCTTGCAGAAGGCCTTCCGTGCCGTTCACGAGGACAAGGAGATGCTGGCGGAGGCGGAGAAGCTGAAGTTCGGGATCACGCCGGTCTATGCCGACGAAGTGATGCCGCTGCTCGACAAGATCGCAGCCTCGCCGCCTGATGTCCTCGACTACATGCGCAAACTGCAAACTCCCGCCAAAGGCGAGTGAAGCCGGGCAACGATAACGCGACAGCAACAACATCAGGGAGGTCTGCAAATGAAGCTTGGTTTTGCACTTGCCGCGATTTCGGTTTCGGTGTTCGCCGCGACACCGGCGCTCGCACAGACCTTCCCCGACCGTCCTCTTAAAATCGTCGTGCCGCAGCCGCCGGGCGGTGGCTTCGATCTCGTCGGCCGGGTCAGTGCCGAAAAGCTCGGCGCGGCAATCGGGCAGCCGGTGATCGTGGAGAACAAGCCGGGTGCTGGAACCCTGGTCGGCACCGATTCCGTCGCCAAGGCCGCGCCGGACGGCTACACGCTGCTGGTCGGCGCGCTGCCCAACATCGTGCTGAACGTCGGGCTCTACCCGAAGTTGCCGTACGATCCGATCAAGGACTTCACGCCGGTCGGCATGGTCGTCAGCTTCGGCTATGCGCTCACCACCCGCCAGGACCTCGAGCACAAGGACATCAAGGCGCTGCTTTCCTTCGCGAAGGCGAACCCGGACAAGCTCACGTATGCATCCGGCGGTCGCGGCACGGGCCAGCACATCGCGTTGGCGGTTGCCGCCAATCTCGCGGGAACGAAGATGACGCACGTGCCGTATCGCGGCGCGCAGGCGGCCTATCAGGATATTCTCGGCGGCCGTATCGACCTGTTCTTCGACAACGTCTCGACCGCGCTTCCGTTGATCGACGACAACCGCGTCAACGTGCTGGCCGTCTCGACACCCAAACGGCATCCGAGGCTGCCCAATGTGCCGACGCTCAGGGAGGTTGGCCTCGATTTCGAGATGGAGACCTGGTTCGGCATCTTCGCGCCGGCCGCGACCCCCAAACCCGTGCTCGACAAGCTGCGCGCCGCAATGGCGACGGCGGCGGAGAAACCGGATTTCGCCAGCGTGTTCACGAAGAGCGGCGGGATCGGCATGAAGCAGACGGCAGCCGAAACCGAGGCCATGGTCGCGCGTGAGATGACGCTGTGGACGAAGCTTCTCAAGGATGCGGCTGTCACGGCGGAGTGAGGGTCGCGGGCCGGACACCGAAAGCCGCATTGACCGTATGCGCCGGCGCACGCAAAAGTGTCGGCGCAACGAGCCAATGCGGCTCGGCTACCGGCAGGCACCATGAGCAAGCCTCATTACGACGATCTGGAGACCCGCGCGCCGGCTGGCCGCGAGCGGTCGCAGCTCGCCTTCCTGCCCGACCTCATCCGGCGTGCCAAGACTGACGCGCCGGGATGGGCCGGCCACCTGAGCAGCGTCGATCCGGCGGACGTGACGAGCCGTGCCGCGCTTGCGCGGTTGCCGCTGCTGCGCAAGTCCTCGCTCAAGGAGTTGCAGGCCAAGCGTCCGCCGTTCGGCGGGTTCGCCACGGCGGAAGGCCCCGCGGCCGCGCGCATCTTCATGTCGCCCGGCCCGATCTTCGAACCGGAAGGGCACGGCGAGGACTGGTGGCGTTCGGCGCGTGCGCTTCATGCGGCGGGTTTGCGTGCCGGCGACATCGCGCTCAACACGTTCTCCTATCACCTCACGCCCGGCGGCTGGATTCTCAATGCGGGCTTGCGCGCGCTCGGGTGCGCGGTCATTCCGGCCGGCCCCGGCAACACCGAGCAGCAGCTCGACGCCATCGCGCATCTGAAGCCGACGGCCTATGTCGGCGTGCCCGACTTCCTCAAGATCCTGCTCGACAAGGCGCGGGAGGCGAACCGCCCGATGGGGTCGATCCGCAAGGCGCTGGTTTCGGGCGGCGCGCTGTTTCCCTCGCTGCGGCAGGAATACAAGCAGCGCGGCATCGCGGTGTATCAGGCTTACGCGATCGCCGATGCCGGCGTGATCGCCTACGAAAGTTCCGCGCTCGAAGGCATGATCGTGGACGAGGGCGTGATCCTGGAAATCGTGCGCCCGGGCACCGGCGATCCCGTGCCCGACGGCGATGTCGGCGAGGTCGTGGTGACGACGTTCAACCGCGACTATCCGATGATCCGGCTGGCGACCGGCGATCTATCCGCGGTGCTGCCGGGGCCCAGCCCGTGCGGCCGCACCAACATGCGCATCAAGGGGTGGCTCGGCCGCGCCGACCAGACCACCAAGGTGAAGGGCATGTTCGTCCACCCCGAGCAGGTGGCGGAGGTCGCCAAGCGGCACCCGGCGTTGGGCCGTTTGCGCCTCGTTGTCGGCCGCGCCGGCGAGGTCGATGTGATGACGTTGCGGGCGGAGTCCGCGAGCCAGGAGCCGAGCGTCGCCGCGCGGGTTGCAGAGACGCTGGCCGACGTCACGAAGCTGAAGGGCGAGGTTCAGCTTGTTGTACCGGGAACGCTGCCCAACGACGGCAAGGTGATTGCTGATGAGCGGACGTATACGTGAATGGTGGGGGCGACCTCTTCACAGCCTTTGCGGGTAGAGGTTGGTGTGAGCGGCGCCGCATGCCCAGACGAAAACCTTGTACCGGTCGCTGACTGAGAGTGAGCTGAAGTCGGCGGGACAAGTGCGAGGCGTTTAATCTCGTCGAGATTGGCCCTGAGCGGTCATTTACGCTGGGCCTTGCTCGATGCTTCACCGGCCCCATACGATCCATCGCACCGAGAGCGAGACTTCGGCCCCGAAGGGGCCGCGGGCTGTAGCTACGGGTGGAGCGCAGCGGAACCCGTAGACAGACGTTTCCTCTCGTTCCGGTGTAGCCCCGGAGGGGCGAAGGAGTTCCTTCGATTGATCGAGGCGTGCACGGTAAATTCCACCGCCCCTCCGGGGCGGATACGAATGAAAACCGACTTTTCCACGGGTTCCGCTGCGCTTCACCCGTGGCTACAATCTACGGCCCCTCCGGGGCCGAAATGTCGGCGCGTGGCCCAGGCTGGCTCATGCTTGAACCACCGTTCCGGTTGCGAACCGATCAGCAGCGGACGCCCAGTGAAGGCAGGAGACTCGTTACCGCGCCTCGCCCTTGCTTGAGAGTTTGCCCCCCGCCAACATGAACTTGGAGGCCGTAGGTCGGGCTGAGGCCGGCTCTTCTGCCGGTCGAAGCCCGACGCATCGCTGGGGAATGTCGCGCTCCGAAATGTCGGGCTTCGCGCAAAGGGCGCTCAGCGCCGACCTACGAGCGCGAGAGTGCGAAAAGCACTCACCCCGCGCCCGGCGCTTCGAATTTGCCGGCTTTGGCGAGGCGTTGCAGGACCTTGCCGATCTCAGTGCTGTTTAGATCGTCCTTGTTGATCGCGTCGTCGGCGCCTTTGTCCATGAGCTCGGCGCGGCGGAAGCGATCGACCTGACCGCTGACGATCACGATCGGTCCCTTGAAGCCGGCATGTCGGATCATCGGCAATGAATCGAGCGCGGTGTCGGTTGGCTTCAGAACGTCGTCCAGCAGGATCAGTTCCGGCTGCTTCTTGAGGATGAGGTCGAGCGCAATAGCCAACGTACGTGCGCGCCGCACCTCGACGTCGTAACCGAACATGGTGCGCAGCGTGGCGGTCAGCCGGTCGCCTGGGAGGGGTTCGTCCTCGACGATGAGGATGTCCTTCAACTGCGGAATGACACTGCTCGAACGCGCCAGATCGCTCTTTTCGACGAGGTAATCGGCCCCCGTACCCTTGGAATTGGAATTCATAATCGGCTCCTCGCCATCATCGAAACTTCCAACGCGGTTCCCGCATACGGTCGAGGGCCTTCAACGCCCCTCCAACAGGCCTGCCCCACTGGCCCGATCATGATCGTATGGATGATAGCAAGGAACCGATTTTACACAAAGCGGGCGTTGCGCCGATTTCATGCCACAATTCGGCCGGGCCAGCGCAACCGGAACGTCGTGCCGCGCTGGATCTCGGGATCGGACTCCATGGTCAGCGTCGCCCCCGCCGTCTCGACCGTCTTGCGCACCAGCGACAGTCCGATGCCGCTTCCCGAGGTGGCGGAGACCGGGGCGATCACCGCGGGGGCCGTGGCGTCAAGCTTCAGGAACGGCTGAAAAATGGCCTTGTGGTGCTTGCGCGCGATGCCTGGACCATCGTCGGCCAGCGTGATCTCCACGCCGGCCCGCATGGTCTTGGCCTCCAGCACCACCCGGCCATCGGCCCTGTCGTGGTGCTTGATGGCGTTGTCGAGCAGGTTGCGAATGACGAGATCGAGCGCGGGTTCGACGGTCTCCAGCACAGGCCATTCGCCGGCAAGCTCGATGACGAAGCCGAGCGGGCGCGGCAGCGAGGCGACGATCGCCTCCGCCACAGCTCGCGTATCCGTTTCCGTCTTGGCTTCCTTGGTGTGGCCAATGCGGGCGTAGGCAAACAAGTCGGTCAGCATGCCCGACATGCGCCGGGATTGCCGCTTGAGATCGTCGAGACGTGCGAGCGCGGTGTCCTTGTCGTCCTGCGCCAGCGCCAGCTCGATATCCTCGGCATAGTAGCGTAGCGCGCGCAGCGGCGACTTCAGATCGTGCGCGATGATGTTGGCGAACTCCAGCAGCTCGGCGTTGATCTTCTCGAGTTGCTTGGCCTGCTCGATGCTCTTGGCTTCCGCCAGCGCACGCTTGCGGCTCACCATCTCGAGCTCGGCCTCGAGCTCCGCCTGCGTTGTCGTGCGCATGACGATCACGAGGAAGCGCTGGCTGGTCTCGAGCCAATGCACATAGAAGTTCAGTCGCAGGCCGCCGTCGTCGGCCGTCACGATCCGGACGTTGGAAACCTCGAGCCGGCGACGGGTGCCCGCCCGCAGCGCATGGGCATCCGCATCGCAGCCGTGGAGTGCGACGATCGCCCGACCGAGCGGCTTGTCGAGCGGAACGAAATCCACGAGCCCGCCCGCTCGTTCGCGGACCATGAGATCGGAATCGAGCCAGACGAGGCCGCAGAAGCCGCGGTTGATAAAAAACGACGAGGCCTCGATGAGCGACGTGGCATCGGGCGACGTCGTGCTCGAAGACAAGCTTGTGGTCGACATCAGGGTTGCCTCACCGCTCGAGCTTGATGATCGCGGTCGCGGCGTCGCCGAATGCGCCGGCCACGTTTTGTCCGGACTGGGCGCTGGTGGCGAACAACGGCACCTTCATCGCCTTCAGGCGCGCGATCAGGTCGTCGGCCGTGTCCTCGTCGACGGCATCCATCTTGTTGACGATATGCGCGAAGTATCGCCCCGGCATGACATCGGCAAACATGCGGCCGAGCGCGATCATGGTGTCGATGGTGGATGGCCGCGTGACATCCGCGACGATCATCGCGGCTTGCGCCTGCTTGGCGTAGTACTGGCGAAAGACCCCCTCGCCGTAGCTGCCGTCCGTGTCCCAGATCAGGAACGTGAACTCGACGCCCATGGGTGAGGGCAGCACGTCGTACGTATAGATGTCGGCGCCGATCGTGGCCTTGTAGGTATCGCCGAACGTATTGAACTGCAGGCGGCGCGCGATCGAGGTCTTGCCGACGCCGATCTCGCCCAGGAGCAGGATCTTGCGCGTCATTGGCATCATGCCGGCGGCTCCGCGGTTCTTGCGGGCGAGGGGCATGTAAAAGGCCAAGGAGCGCGTGGCGTGTTCGCAATCATTGCGCCGTCCCAGCCTCGCCTTCGAAGCCGAGTTCGAACTCGACGCGCCGATTTGCGCTGTCTGGTCCGGTCGACGGACTGATGTCGGGGCCGCTGGAACGACCGACGGTTACCAGCCGGTTGCGCGGCACGCCGAGGGCGGCCAACGCATTGGCGACCTTATCGGCGCGCGACTGGGCGAGCGGGCTATTGCGGGTCTGGGCGCCGCGCTCGTCGGTATAGCCGATCACACGCACCAGTGCTCGGGCTTCCTTGGCAAGCTGCGCCAGCTCAGCGAGCACGCGCTGAACTCTGGCTGGATCGCGATAGTCATCGCCGTTGCCGAAAAAGACGGCGTTGGCTTCGGCAAACATCCGCAGCCGCTCGCGCGCGCTCTGTTGGGGGACTTGTGCCGCCGCCGCCGCGACCGCGGCAAGTCGTTCGGCAGCGAGTGCGATCTCTTCGGCCGCCTCCGTCAGACCTGGGACCACGCCCACGGGTCGCCCCGTGACGTTGCGCACCGAGCCGGACTGCCAGGAGACGGTCGCTGCAGTTGCCAGCAACTGACGCGTGCCTTGTGTCAAGACGGCCGTTGCCGCGGCGAGTTGATCCCCTGCCGGCTCGCGCTGCTTGAGCTGCGTCACCTGAGCCTTGATGCCGCCGAGGGCCTTCTCCGTGTCGGTCAGAACTCCCGCCGCGGATCGCCGCGACGCGAGCACGTGTAGATCGGGCAACGCCTCCTCGATCCGGCGTTGCGCACGATCGAGCGAGCGCAATGCGGCAGACCGTTCCGTCGCCGGCCTCAACGCTTCGAGATCCCCTTTAAGGGCGGCCTCGACACTGCCAATGTCGCGCTTCATAACTGCTTCGACACTGCCAATGTCGCGCTTCAATGCGGATTCCACGCCGCCGATGTCCGTTTTCACCGCCGTTTGAAGTCCACCCAGATCACGTCGAACTTCCGCGATCTGCGGCCGGAGGTCGGGGCCCGAAGCCGAGAGGGCCGCAAAGCCCTTCTCTTCGACTGCGATGCCGGGCAGCTCGGCGTCGAGCCGCGCCAGTAACTGGCTCTTCGCGCCTATGGAAGGCGCTACGCCCGAGATCGAGATGCTTCGGCCGCGTGCGCCGACGTCCAGCATCACCGGATAGCCGTCCATAGCCTTGGTCGCCGCGATCACCTGCTTGGCTTTTGCGCGCGTGGTCTCGACTTCCCACGTCGTCCAGCCGTACCAGCCGAGCCCGGCCGTCAGCGCCAACATGGCGGTAGCAGCGATGGCGCGCAGTGGATTGAACGGCAAGCCGGCACGCGACAACGCCTCGTGCTTCTCCGTGATCCCTCTTTCCAACCGCGACTTGAGCTCTGCCAGCAACTGCGCCGGCGGACCCGCCGTCGCATTGCCCGCGTCCTCGAACGCGTGCTGACGCGTAACCGCCTCCAGGAACTGCGCGTCAAACAGGCTGTCGACGCCAGGTGCGGCCACGCCACGGCACTTCGCTGCCAGCAGATAGACGGGCGACGCGCGCAAGAACACGGTGAAGTCGTCGACGTCGAACGAACGCAGATGGCCGCCGTCGGTTTGGAACGCCTGGGCGGAGAAGTCGTTGATCGCCGACAGCACACTGGTCATGTGGACGTTGCTGTTGGAGCGCGTGGTGGCTGCCGGCCAGCGCTGCAGCAGCTCGCCGGAGCCGCGCCGGATGAGATAAAGCTCCTCGACCTCGAGCTGCTGGCTGTCCGCCAGGGCCAGCTCCGCCACCGAGTAGCCGCTGAATAGGCTGCGGACCCGCAGCATGAACGGATTGGCCTCGATGCCCCGGTTCATCCGGTTGGTGAGATCCTTCATCGCGCTTGCGACGTAGGCCTTCACGAGCTGGCCGGTGATCGGATAGAGCGCCTCCACCATCTCGGCCTGGTTGTTCTTGAGCTCGGCCTTGATCGTCTTGATCATCATCGGCGCCAGGGCGCGCGACAGATCCTCTTGCTTGGTCTCTCGCGCCTCGATGATCACGTCGTCGATCACTTCGGCGACGCTCGAGCGCAGGGCCTCCGGCGTGCCGGTGCGGGCGCTGAGCGAGGCCAGACGCTGATCGAGTTCCTTGATGCCTGCCGCGATCCGGCTCTCGGCCAGAAGGGCGGCATCCGCCAGCTTCGCGCGCGCCGCCACCTCGGCTGCCGTGACGTCTTCGATACGCCGCGCCAAATCCGCAAGAGTCGCGGACTCTTGTTGGAACAGCAGTTCTTTTAGTCTTGAGACGCTATCGGCCATACCACCATTGCCCTGACGAGAACTTCATCGCGGGCATCCTAAGGACGGATCGCAAAAAAGCTGAATCGTGATCTGTGTGCGTTCGACCGTGTGACTCGGCAGCGCGGGATTCCTTGTCCCGGCGAACAGTCGTACGCCGTTGCATGATCGACAGACAAGCCATTCGGCAAAGATGGGAAGCCGTCGGGTGCAAACTCGACGAGCGGG
>CAMDPA010000168.1 GCA_945903565.1 Devosia equisanguinis
GCGTATCAGAGCTTGCCAACCGACGTCTCCGGCTCCGCCTCCCCTTCTGCGCGATCCTGCCCTACACTATCCGACCGCATCCGCGGCACGGCAGCCAAGCCACGCCCGCACCGCTTGACAAGGGACATCAGAGCCTACGGCTGATGCACATTTTAGGGGAGCACCGAACATGCCGCTGACAAGACCGCATTCGCCGTTCCGCAGCCAGCCGGTCGAGCGGGGGGCGCCTCGGAAGGGTGCAGCTGTCGTGCGTGGTGACGAGCTTGGCTACCTCGTGCCCGGCATCAAGGCGCAACGCAAGGCCGTGAAGCTTGGCGCTCTCGTGCGCAAGCCCGAATTGCGCGTACTGAAAGAGCAGGGAACGGAAGCGTAGCTGCGCCCAGCAGGTTGGGTTTCGGCAAGAGCCTCAACCCAACCGACAAGGTTATGCGCCGCCCTGCCGCTTCGGGCGATTGGCGATGAAGGCGATCTGCCCGGCTGCCGGACCTGCCCCGACAAGCCCCTGCTCGAAGCGCTGCCAGGCCTCCGCGCTGTCTCGCGGGCTACGTGCAAGGTGACCGGCGAGACGCTTGCCGAGCCGCAGCAGCTCCTCCTCCTCCGGGCCCAGACGCTGCTCGCCGTTCGGCCCCTCGAGCGGGGATACGATCAACCTCAGCAGCGTATCGACCGGGCCACCGGGCAGCAGCGTGATGATCGGCAGGTTGGGCAGCACATCGTTGTAGGCGGTGTCGAGCGCTTCGCGACCGAGCTTTGTCTGCGCTTGGGCCGAAACCACCAGCCGCGAGTACATCTGGTCGATCTTGATCTGCGCGTCGCGCTCCTTCTCGTCGATCAGCCGATCGAGCGTGCGGTTGGTGCGCTGGACCGCCTTGAAGGCGTCTGCGGCGGCAAGCGCTGCACCGAACGTGTCGCCGGAGACGCCCAGATAGCTCTCAGGCGCCACGCCGATCGCCTCGGCGAAGCAACTAATGAAGTAATGCTCGAGGCGTTCACGCGCGGTATTCTCCTCCCCAGGGAATTGAATATGCGCTTCGGTCGCTGGCGCCGGTTTGCCGAGGAAGCCGGGGAGAGCGGGTTGGCCGGTATGCGCGTTGCCGAGCGAAGGCGTATGTGTGTGGAGGTTGCCGCCGTCAGCCGCCGACGGCGGCGCGCCAAGTTGCGGCGCGGTGCTACGGCGTCCGGTTTTCGGCACTGCTGCCGAGATCAGCAGCAGCGTTTTATAGAGCTGCTTGTGGACGTAGTAGCGCTGGTTCTGATCGGCCCGGTCGTCGAGTTGCACGTAGTTCATGGTTGCGCCGGCGTTCAGCACCTTCTGCACCACGAACGCATCGTTGGCATCCATACGCGACAGGAAGATCTCGGCGGAGAAGCCGTTGCGCTCCGAAATGGGGCTGCAATGCTGCAGCGTGATGTCGGCGTGATCGCCGGCGTAGGGCTGCAGCGCGACGGTCACGACCTTGCGCAGTTCGGCGAGACGGCCGTGCTCGTCGTTCGACTCAAACGCCTTCTTGGCGACGACCGACAGGAACTCGAACAGCTCCGCGCGGACCTCGTAGATCTCGTCGCGGCCACTGATGTGCCGGACGGCGCCGATCGTGGAGGCCGCATTGAGCACGCGGCGAATGTCGGCGGCGTGGGGATCGTGGTCGTGCAGCACCACGCGTGCGGTGAAGCCGTCGTGCGCGGTTATCGGGCGCATCGCATTGAGCACGAGGCGGGCGTTGTCGAAGGTATCGGGCAGCAGCGCGTTCTCCACGATCGCGTCGAGCTAGCGGCCCGAGCGCGCCTTGGTGCTCGGCACGTCCGACAGCGGCGAGCGCACGGCGTTGGCGCCGAACAGGCCGGACATGAACACCAGCGTGTCCATCGCGATGGCGATCGCGAGCGCGAGATAGGCGAGGCGGTTGCCGTCCTGGAACGCGTTGAGGGTGGCGACGAATGGGTGAGCCTTGTCGTCGCGCGACAGCTCCAGGAAGTTGATCTTGGTGCGAAGCTCGTCGGTCTCCTTGGCGGGCAGACCGCTATTGGCGAGGCACGTGCGCGCAAAGCCATACAGCCCGTCGGTCGTCTTGTGCGCCTCCAGCTTGTCGCCACCCGAACAGGTCTGGTCGAACAGCTTGATGCCGTCGCTGAGCGCGAACGTGATTGCGGCGGCCTCCGCGGCCTGCTTGGGATCACAGTCGATGTCGCGCATCCGCCCTTTGGTGGCCGGCGTCGAAATCATCGCGCTGTAGAGGTTCGAGCACTGCTGATGCAGCGCCGTGAGCTTGTCGCGCGATGGATCCTGGCGAAACTCGAGCCGAGACCGCTCGAACGAAGGCAGCACGCGCGAGGGATCGATGCGGGGCTGCTTGTCGCCGTCGCCCTGCTCCTGGGTCATCTTGATGCGCTGCTCGGCGGTCTGCGCCTCGCCCTTGAGTTTGGCCAGATCGCCGTCGACGCCGGCGAGCTCCCGCTCGAGCTGGGCGATGCGCGTATCGCTGGCAGTGAGCCGCTTCTGGGCATCGCGGACGCGCTCGTCCTGGATCTTGTAGGCGTCCTGCAATCGCGCCAGATCAGACATGATCTGGCGATAAAGCGAACCCTTGCCTTGCTTCAAGCTGCCTTCGGCGCCGCGGTCCTCGGCCTGGGCCTCGACACGCTTGGCGTCCACATTCTTGGCGCGGTTGTCGAGCTCGGTCTTCTTCTCGGCATAGTCGCCCGCGAGTGCGGGGCGCTCGCCCTTGAGACGGGCGAGCTCGTCGGTCAACGTCGTCTTCTTGCTGACGAGGCCCGCGCTGCCGCTCTGGGCGCTGGTGATGCGCTCCTGCTGCTGCTTGATCGCGCGGTTCTTGTCCTCGATCTGGGAATTGAAGTATTCCTCGATCTCGCGCTGTGCGCCTTGCGAGTTCTGGGCGAGCTTCGTCAAATGCGTGTCGTAACCAAGCCAGCCTTTGCTCTGAAACAACCGGTCGATTTCGCCGATGCGCCGAGTCTCGATGGTCGTGCCGATATCCGACACCATGCCGGCAACCTGGTTCTGGGCACGCAATTGCGCGGCACGCGCCCGCTCTTCCTTCGGGAAGATGGCGGTGAACAGCGAGTCGAACGAGAAGAACACGGACGTCGCCATGCAGGCGAGGAACATCACCCACAGCACCGCGTTCTTGATCAGGATGCGAGCGCTCTGGACGTAAGGCAGCGACAGTTCTCCGCCGCGGCTGAAGTTGAACGCGAGCACCCCGACGACAAGCAGGCCCAGCGCGAAATAGGCGGAGACGTCCGCGAAGCGGGTCCAGTCGACGGGATTGGCGATGCCGGCCTTCGACCACCCGATCGCGTTGCTGCTATGCAGCATCCAGTAGAACGCCAGCGCGACGATCGCGAGCGCAAGTGCGATACCGATGAAGGCGTCGGCCCGGCCGGCAGGACGGCCATCGGGCAGGCGGCGGTTCATGCCCGAAGCGAAGCTCTCGCCGATCAGCCAGGCGACGATCAGCATCACGCCCTGGATGCCAAAGGTGACCATCAGCGACAGCGTCGATTCGCCGGTGAAGTTGGTCATGCCCATCCAGGTCGTATACCCGGAGGCGAGCGACAGCACGAAGCCGGTGGTGCCGAGCAACAGAAGCTGCCACTGCGAAGCCGCGTCGTCGAAACGCTTCTTGTTGCGCGCTTGGTTTGCCTGCGATGGCTCAGCTATGCCGTCCCTCACCAGCTTCCTGAAGGCGCGCATGGCTATATATGCGCCGGTCAAGACGGCAGCCAGGGTCAACAGATTGGCTGGAGAGAGCAGCCACTCGACGAGGCCGCGCGGCGGCAGAACGTTCATGACCCAAAACCTCCACGGGCGGCAGTGCCGACCTGCAGGGCGCGCCCTTCGGCTGAGCGACCCTCGTCCAGCGCCGGAAAGCGCCGCTCGCACCTATCCCCGGTTCAAAGCGAAACCGAGATCCCCGTCTCGCACACTTGCCGAGTGGCTTGGCGGGGTGATGACTGGCAAACGTCTGAAATGAGGCGAACTACGAAGATTTGTGGAAAAGCCGGCCTGCCATTACCGCAAAATCGCACCTCGAACGGGCCATTGCAACCTAAGTTAATGGCATCGAAGGCTCTAGGCAATCTGGACGATCGGCCTTCTGTCAGGCGGTTGGACAACCCGAGTCATAGTCACAGGGAACGCCGCCCGACAAGCCACGCCACCACACCACAGTACAAGCCCGAGGCCAGGTGGAACGCGATCGCGCCAGACCTGCTGCTCGAATGGCCGCTCGACTGCATGACGATCAGGGCGTCGCCCACGCAGACCAGGGCCCCGAGCCCCAGGCAGAGGGCCAGCGCGCGCCATTCCCGCAGCAACGCCAGTCCGATCAACAACAGCGCGAGCCACAGGTCGCGCAGCGCGATCACGTGATGGAGGTCGAATGGGCCGGGCGAGGCGCCGATGCCGAAGAAGCGGGCCGCTTGATGCGGCACCGTCAGGAAGCGGACGCCGATCACAAGCAACGCAAGCCCGGCCGCAACCGACAGCGCGATCAGCCAGCGTTCGGGGGCCCGCAATTTTGGCTTCACGCGCTTCGGTGTCATGGCTCGCCGGAGGTCGCGAAGGCATGAGTGCCGGTCAATGGCGCCTTGTCGCTCGATGTCCGCGGTTTGGCGTGCTGCCGGCGATCCTCGCAGTAGTAGTCGCCGAGCGCGAGGACATCGATCTCGGTGCGCAAGAAGCAGGCGATCGCCTCCTGCGGCCGGGCGACGATTGGCTCGCGCTCGTTGAAGCTGGTGTTGATCAGCACGGGCACGCCGGTCAGTTCGCCGAAGGCCTTGATGAGATCGTAGTAGCGCGGGTTGGCATCGCGCGCGATGGTCTGCACCCGCGCGGTGCCGTCGACGTGGACGGTGGCGGGGATCACGCTGCGCATCGCGGGGATGACGAGCGGCGCCTTGGTCATGAAGGGATCGGGGCCATCGAGCACGAAGAAGCGCTGCGCCTCCTCCACCAGCACCACGGGCGCGAACGGGCGAAACGGCTCGCGGCTCTTGATGCGGGCGTTGAGGATATCCTTCATGTCGGGCCGGCGCGGGTCCGCCAGCAACGAGCGGTTGCCCAGCGCGCGCGGCCCCATCTCGAAGCGGCCCTGGAACCAGCCGACGATCTTGCCGTCCGCGATCGCCTGAGCTACCCGCTGGTCAAGCGCGGCGCCGGGCAGGCGTTCGTAGGAGAGCCCTTGCGCGTCGAAGGCGGCCTCGATCTCGGCGGGGCCGTACTCGAGCCCGAGCGACACGCGGTCCAGCACATAACTGCGCGGATTCCCGAGGGTTTGATGATAGTGCCACAGGGCCGAGCCCAAGGGAGCGCCGGTGTCGGAGGCGACGGGCGGGACCCAGACGTCGTGAAAGCCGGTATCCCGGGCAACCCGCGCGTTGGCGACACAGTTGAGCGCGACGCCGCCTGTGATGACGAGGTTGCGCGATGGATACGTGCGATCCAGATGCCGGGCAATGTGCAGGATCGCTTCCTCGATCACCGCCTGCAGGGCGTGGGCAATGTCGCGGTGGCGGTCTTCGAGCGGCTCGTGCCGCTGGCGCATGGGACCGAACGTGTCGATGAATTTCGGCTTGAACGGGCGCAACATGGCGTGCGCATCATAGTCGAAGTACGACATGTCCACGCGGTAGCGGCCTTCCGGTTCGAGCCGGATAAGCTTGCGGAAACGCTCTACGTACGCCGGGCCGCCGTAGGCCGCGAGCGCCATCACCTTGCCCTCGTCAGCAAACCCGCCGAAACCGAGGTAGTGGGTAACGAAGGTGTAGACCATGCCGAGCGAGTTGAAGATATCGGTGTGCCAGTGCCGTTCCAGCCGGTTGCCCTTGCCGGTGTAGACGCTGGTCGCGGCATCGTCGCCGTAGCCGTCCATGACGAGGACCGTCGCGTCCTCAAACGGGGAGGCGAAGAATGCCGCGGCATGGGAATCGTGATGGCCGACGTTGATGATAGGCGGCAAGCTCGTGGTCGCGAAATGCTTGCGCAGGTTGCGCCGTATGCGGTGGTTAAGGAACAGGATGCCGTCGCGCTGCGTGGGCCGTGCGGCGGGGTTCAACAGGCTGAGGCTGGCGGGAAAACGGCGCATGAGGGCGGCCGCGAATGTGCGGCGCAATCGGCTGATGTTCCATGGGATCGTGATGGCTTCCAGATCGCCAAGTCCGAGCCCGCGAGCATCGAATGCAGCGGTCAGGGCGTGTTCTGGAAAGCGCGAGGTGTGCTTGCGGCGGGACAGCCGCTCTTCCTCGATCACCAGATCGGGCGCGCCGTCTTGCAGCAGCGCAATGCCAGTGTCGTGCGTGTCGCTGACGATGCCGAGTATACGCACTGGTGCCAAACGCAAACTGATGAGCGGAGGCGCAGTCCCCCCGCGTTCCTACCGGTTGGTTGGTAACAGGGCGTGGGCGGGACTGGCAAGGACGGAAGCGGAGATCAACCAGAGCCGCCGCCACAAAACGCGCCGCCATGAAACCCGTATGCGCTCTGGGCCAGCATATGATATAATTCAACCAGGAGAGCGCGCCGCATGACCATTGCCGACACAGTCTACGAAAAGCTGAAAACCGCCCCCCCGGAGATCGCGAAGGAGGTGCTCGACTTCCTGGAGTTCCTGGAAGCCAAGGCACAGCAGCAGGCCGACAAGCCCGCGCGCTCCTGGGATGAATTCATGGGCTGCCTGAAGGATTCCAAGGTCTTCGAGGGAGATCCGGTCGAGATTCAGCGCAAGATGCGAGCGGAATGGGATCGCGAGTGGGATAAGTGACTAGTCCCCGGTTTCTCCTTGATACAAATGTCGTCGTTGGCCTCGTCAATGGACCTGGGGCCGCTCGCAATCTCGTGGACTTGAATAATGCGCCTCCGGAAATTTGCTCGATCAGCCAGATTTCCAGGATCGAGTTGCTGAGTTTTGCGGCGCTTACAGTAGAAGAGGAAGCCCGTATCAACATCGTGCTTTCCGCAATGAAGGTAATCCTTCTCGACGACCGTATCGAGCGGGAGACGATCGCTCTGCGCCCCCGCGTACGCCTCAAGCTTCCCGACGCGATCATCGCGGCGACAGCTTCCGTGCCGGGCTCCAGCTCCTAACGCTGGACGCACGCCTCGAAGCTGCACTCAGGGGACAGTGAACTGCGCCCTTGTAGTACCGCCCACGTTCGGCTGCTATATCGCCGCCACAGCAAACATGAGGCAACAGCCATGAGCGAATGCAGGATCGCGGTGATGGGGGCGGCGGGGCGCATGGGGCGCGAGCTCGTGCGGACCGTGACTGCCGCCGAGGGCTGCCGCGTCGTGGGCGGCATCGAACAGGCCGGTTCCAAGGCCGTCGGCCAAGACATCGGCCTGCTCGCGGGGCTGGGTGAGATGGGCGTCAAGATCACGTCCGATCCGCTGGAGTTGATCGCGCGCTGCGACGCTATCCTTGATTTCACGGTGCCGGCGGCGACCATCGAGTTCGCGGGGCTGGCGGCCAACGCCCGCATCGTCCACGTGATCGGCACCACGGGCTTGGAAGAAAAGCACGAGGCGGCCATCAAGGCGGCGGCGCGACACGCCACCATCATCAAATCAGGCAACATGAGCCTTGGCGTCAATCTGCTGGTGGCGTTGACCCGAAAGGTGGCCGAAGCGCTCGACGAAGACTTCGACATCGAGGTGCTCGAGATGCACCACAGGCACAAGGTCGATGCACCTTCGGGAACCGCGCTGATGCTGGGCGAGGCGGCCGCCAAGGGGCGGAAGATCGCGCTGAAGGAGCGCAGCGTGCGTGTGCGCGACGGTCAGACCGGGGCGCGGCGGCGCGGCGACATCGGCTTTGCGACACTGCGCGGCGGCAACGTGGTCGGCGAGCACACCGTTCTGTTCGCGGCCGATGGCGAACTGATCGAACTTACGCACCGCGCCACCGACCGTGGTATCTTTGCACGTGGCGCGGTCAAGGCGGCCCAGTGGGGCCACGGCAAGGGTCCGGGCTTGTTCGCGATGTCGGACGTGCTGGGGCTTTAAGCAGGGGGTGGAACAGGCGCAACCATGACCGTTCCATTCCGCGTGATCGATACCGGCGTACGCGATGGGCGTTTGCAAATCGCATTCGACGAGGCGCTGATCGAGCTGCACAGGGCGGGCCGCGTGCCCGATACCGTGCGCTTCCTGCGCTTCCCGCCGACAGCGCTGGTGGGGCGTCATCAGGCGATCGGGCACGAGCTGAAGCTCGATCGCATCCGCGCCAACGGCATTGGCATTGTGCGGCGTATCACCGGCGGCGGGGCGATCTATCTCGATCCGGGCCAGGCCGGCTGGGAGCTCGTGCTGTCGCGCAAACGTCTGCCGATGCCAACGCTCGGCGACTATACGCGTGCGATTTGCGAGGCGGTGGCGCATGGCTTGTCGGTGACGTTCGGCATCGATGCCAGATTCCGCCCACGCAACGATATCGAAGTCGATGGGCGCAAGCTCTCCGGCACCGGCGGGTTCTTCGACGGCGACACGCTGATTTATCAGGGCACCGTGCTGGTCGATGTCGATCCGGCGGCCATGATGGCGTGCCTCAACGTGCCCCGCGCAAAGCTGGAGAAGCGCGCGCTGGACAAGGCAGAAAGCCGTATCGTGACGCTTGCGGCCTTGCTGGGGCGTGCGCCCGATATCGCGGAGGTGCAAGGCGCCGTGCTGCGAGGACTTGGCGAAAAACTCGGCCTGTCGTTCGAGCACAAACCTCCGGGCGAGGAGGAGGAGGCCCAGGCGCGGCATGCGCATGACGCGGAGATCGGTACCGACGCGTTCGTCTTCTCGATCGACGATCCGCGCGGGGCGGGCGTGCTGGAAGCGTCGCAGACCTCGGCAGGCGGGACGGTTTCGGCGTTCGTACGGCTCGAAGGGCAAGGCGGTGCGCGCCGCATTCGCGAAGTCCTGTTGACCGGCGATTTCTTCGTCACCCCGCCGCGCATCGTGTTCGATCTCGAAGCAGCGCTGCGTGGCGTTCTCATCGCCGACGTGGGCGCGGCGGTCGACCTGTTTTTTGCCGCGCGCAAGCCTGATCTGCTGACGATCGCGCCGGCCGACTTTCGCGTGGTGATCGAGGCCGCCGTCGCCACGGATGGCGGGGCGCGGTCATGAAACATCTCGCCATCGTGCAGCATACGCAATCGGAATGGCTTGGGGCCATCGAGGATCATCTTGAAGGTCGAGGCATCCGGTTTAGCTACTTCAGGCCATTTTCAGCTGGCGGCACTCTTCCCGATATCATGACGCTCGGCGACGGGCTGGTGCTGCTCGGCGGGGGGCCATGGGGAGCGGCGTCCGCGGGCCATTTGCTGCCGACGCTGGAGGGGGAAGTGCGGCTGGCGCGGGCCTGCCTGATGATGGGCAAGCCGGTTGTGGGTTTCGGGCTCGGCAGCCAGATCCTCAGTCTCGCCGCCGATGGGGGAGCAGAAGCGGGCCCGTTCGTGTTCGAGATCGCCGACGCGGTTCGGACAAAGCCGGACGCGCTCGGCGGGTTCTTGCCTGCGCGTTATCCCAACGTGACCTATATGCGCGATCGCCCCCGCCCGCCTGATTATGCCGAGGTGCTAGCGGTTGATGCTGCTGGACATCCGATGCTGTTCCAGATCGGCAAGAATGCGTTCGGCTTTGCCGGCAATCCCGGCGTGAGACCCGCGATGATCGAGGATCTCGTGATGGAGTTCGATGACGCGCCGGCGAACTCGGGCGAATTGCTGCCGTCGCTGCAAGCGCAGGCCCGCGCGATCGAGGATGCTCTGGTGCCGATCATGACCGGTCTGGTGCAGCAGACGGGATGGATGGGAGCGTGAGTTATGGATGCGCCGCACTTAAATTCATGAATGCGAATATATGCTTGTAATGATGTCACGCGAAGACTAACTTGATCGCCTAATCTTGCGACGGGCGGCGCGTATCCTCAACACGGGTGCGAGGCACGTTCGGTGAGGATGTGGGGAGGCGGCGAGATGGCTAAGAAGCTGTTGATCGTATTGGCGAATACCGACCCTCGCAATGGCGAGGAACTGGGCGCGCCGATCTTCCAGGCATCGGTGGCCGCCACCATGGATTACGACGTCGAGGTGATCTGCACCGCGACCGCCGGCCGCCTCATGAAAAAGGGCGAGGCCGAGAAATTGACCGTCAAAGCCGGCAGCCCAAAGAGCGTCTACGACTTCATCAAGGACGCACACGAGGCAGGGGTGAAGTTCTACTGCTGCTCACCCAACCTCGACCTGTTCAACATGACCAAGGACGATTTGATTCCCGAGTGCTCTGGCATCGTCGGCGGCGCCTACATGATCGAGGAGATCATGGAGGGGGATTGCAAGGTGCTGACGTATTGAGGTGTCAGACCCTCCGGGTCTGACACCATGTGATGCGCTCACCACTGTCGGCAACAACCGTAGCGGCTCGG